>JANPCT010000823.1:0-3799 GCA_031431095.1 Acidobacteriota bacterium
GCCGGTGCCGGCGACCTTGCGGTGGGGGCCGGCGCTTGGCAGCGGCATCACGCTCAAGTCGCGCACCTACAACCCGCCGCCGCAGCCGATTTTCTACAAGAACGGCAAGGTCTCACGCATCGCCCCCGGCAAGATTGCCGAGCAGTCCGTTCAGGAGGGCACGTTCGGGTTCGCCGGCGTTGACGATCACTACTTCCTTGTGGCACTCGTGAAGCCGGGCGAAGCGCTCCGCGTTCAATACTCGAGCGTCGACGCCGTCGTCGAAGGTTACCCGGAGGGGGCGCATTACGTAGCGTGGTCCACGCGCTATTCGTCTGCGGCATCGGGCAGCGCGTTTTTCGCCGGCCCGAAAGACTTCGACGTCCTGGCTGCCGTCGACCGCGATCTCGTGCGGTCTATCGACTTCGGCATGTTCGCGTGGCTCGTCGTCCCGCTGCTGCGCGCCCTCAAGTGGCTGAACGTCTACGTCGGCAACTACGGCTGGTCGCTCATCCTGCTGACGGTCTTGATCAACCTCGCGATGTTCCCGCTGCGCCACAAGAGCGTGGTCTCGATGCGCAAGATGCAGGAGGTCCAGCCCGAAGTGAAAGCGATCCAGGATCGCTACGCCAAGCTCAAGATGAGCGATCCCGGGCGCGCCAAGATGAACACGGAGCTCATGGCGCTCTACAAGGAGCGCGGCGTCAACCCGGCGAGCGGCTGCGTGCCGATGCTCCTCACGCTGCCTGTGCTCTTCGCGTTCTACTCGATGCTGTCGGTGGCCATCGAGCTGCGCGGCGCGCCGTTCGTCGGCCAGATTCACGACCTCTCGGCGCACGACCCCTGGTTCGTGTGGCCGATCGTCATGGGCCTGACGATGTTCGTCCAGCAGAAGATGACGCCCTCGACGGCCGATCCCATCCAGCAGAAGATGATGCTCTTCATGCCGATCATGATGACCGGCATGTTCTTATGGGCGGCGAGCGGGCTCGTCATCTACTGGACGGTCAGCAACGTCTGGGGCATCGGCCAGCAGATGATCACCAACCGCCTCATTGGACCGTCGGTGCAGCGCACAGTCCGGCCTCCGGCGGAACGCCGGGTGAAGAACGTCGGCGGTGGCAGGACCGATCAGGCGTCCAAGGACAAGGAGCGCGAGTAGATGAACGTGCAGGACAAGGTCGGCGGCATGGTGAGGAACGTGCTGACCGCAATGGGGCTCACGCTCGACGTCCAGGTCGTGGACACGCCCGACGCAATCCGCGTCGAAATCACGGGCGAGGGCGGCGAAGTGCTGCTCAAGCGCAAGGGCGAGGCGCTCGACGCCCTCCAGCAGATCGTCAACACCGGCTTTCGCCGCGAACTGGAGGACGACCGGAGTTTTGTCGTCGACTGCATGGGCTACCGGCGCGGTAAAGACGACGAGCTCAAGCAGATAGCGCGGTTCACGATGGAGAAGGCGAAGCTGTCCGGACCGCAGGAGATGGGGCCGCTCAATCCCTACTCTCGTCGCCTGGTGCACCTGACCGTCGCTGAGGATCCGACCATGTCGTCCGAGAGCATTGGCGACGCTTTCCTGAAGACGGTGATCATCTCGAGAAAATAGGCTCAGGGCTCGAGGGCAACGGCGCCGGGCCCGCAGGCAAGAAAATGTTTTCGACCGCCGACACGATTGTCGCGATCGCAACGCCACCGGGCCGGGGTGGAATCGGTGTGGTGCGGCTCAGTGGACCACAGGCCGCATCAATCGTCTGCCGATTCACGAATCGCGAGCGCTTCGAGCCCCGCCACGCCACGCTGGTACGGGTGATCGGCGAAGACGGGGCTTCCATCGATCACGCGGTCGTCACGCACTTCCCCTCCCCTCACTCCTATACCGGCGATGATGTCGTCGAACTTTCGACACATGGCAGCCCGGTCGTTCTCGACGCCGTCGTCCGGGCCGCAGTCCGGGCGGGTGCGCGGTTGGCCAATCCAGGGGAATTCACTCTTCGCGCCTACCTGCACGGCCGCATCGATCTCGTCCAGGCGGAAGCGGTGGGAGAGTTGATCGACGCGGTCACACCAATGCAGGCGCGTGTCGCCTTCGATCAGCTTGACGGGACGTTGACCGCGCAGTTGCGCGAAATCGATCGCGCGTTGCTCGACCTGATAGCGCCGCTGGAAGCGTCCCTTGATTTCCCTGAAGAGGGGTACCACTTCATCGAGCCGGGGGCGGCAGCGACGGCGCTGGACGG
The DNA here is from genome assembly GCA_031431095.1 of Acidobacteriota bacterium. Lineage (GTDB taxonomy): Bacteria > Acidobacteriota > Vicinamibacteria > Vicinamibacterales > 2-12-FULL-66-21 > JAICSD01. The sequence goes on from JANPCT010000823.1 coordinate 2,217, forward strand.
GATTGCGGCGTCGATCGACCGGCTGCTCGCCGACGCCGCGTGCGGGCGGCTGATTCGCGAAGGCATGACGGTTGCGATCGCCGGGCGTCCCAACGCCGGCAAGTCGAGTCTGTTCAACCGGCTCGCCGGCGCGGCGCGTGCGATCGTCACCGATGTGGCGGGCACGACGCGCGATCTTCTGACCGAGCGCGTCGACATCGCCGGTGTGCCGTTCACGATCGTCGACACGGCGGGCCTGCGTCAGCGTGCCGGCGACGCCATCGAGCTGGAAGGAATCGCCCGCGCGCAGCAGGCGGTCGCTGCCGCCGACGTCCTCGTCCTCGTCCTCGATCGATCCGGGGCCGTGACGGACGACGATCATGCCCTGCTGGAGACGACGGCGGCGCGGCGACGGGTGATCGTTGCCAGCAAGAGCGATCTGGCACCGGCCTGGGACGCCAGTGCGTTGCGCGCGCTGGAGGTGTCCTCGGTAACGGGCGACGGCTTCGATGCGCTGCGCCGCGCGATTGGCGACGCCGCAGGCGCGGGGATACTTCGCGATCGCGCGGCGATCGCGAACATGCGTCACGTCGTGCTCCTGGAGAAAGCGCGTGACACGCTGTCGCGCGCGACGCACGCGGCGTCAGCCGCAGTGGCAGAGGAATTCGTCCTGGCCGACTTGCATGAGGCGCGCGGATGCTTCGACGAGATCACGGGCGCTCGGCCGCGGGACGAAGTGCTGCAGCTCATCTTCGATCGTTTCTGTATAGGGAAATAATTACGTCTATAATTACAAGACACCACGAGGTCATCGTCATCGGCGCCGGTCACGCCGGGGTCGAGGCCGCCTGGGCGGCGGCCCGCATGGGGCGCGACGTGGCGATCTGTACCCTGTCGATGGACACCATCGCGCACATGCCGTGCAATCCAGCGATCGGCGGGACCGCCAAAGGGCACCTGGTTCGTGAGGTCGACGCGCTCGGCGGGTTGATGGGGATGGCGATTGACGCAACCGCGATCCAGTTCAAGCTGCTCAATGCCAGCCGCGGACCTGCGGTCTGGTCGCCCCGTGCGCAAGCCGACAAGAAGGTTTATGGAGAGTGGGTCCGTGCCGCCCTGGAGGGCGAGCCGGGAATCTCATGGCTGATCGCCAGGGCCGGGCGGATTCTGCTGAAAGACGGGCGTGTCTCCGGCGTGGCGATGGAGGATGGCAGCACCTGCCTGTGCGAGGCCGTTGTGGTGACGACCGGCACGTTCCTCAACGGCCTGGTTCATGTGGGCCTCGATCAGAAGCCCGCCGGCCGGGCCGGGGAGCCGCCATCGGTGGATCTGGCCGATTCACTGAAGTCGTTCGGGTTTTCGTGGGGACGCCTCAAGACCGGCACCCCGCCGCGGTTGCACCGCCGCAGCATTGACTTCTCGCGCTTCCAGGAGGAGCTGGGAGACCAGCCGCCGGTGCCGTTCTCTTTCCAGAGCGGCGCCATCGACCGTCCACAGATCGCGTGTCACCTCCTCTACACCACGGAACGGGTCCATGCGCTCGTCCGGGAGCACATCGGGGAATCGCCCCTTTTCAACGGGCAGATATCCGGCGTGGGCCCACG
>JANPCT010000824.1:0-2100 GCA_031431095.1 Acidobacteriota bacterium
CGCCGCCGTCGAACGCGACGCCTTCTGGCCCGAACCGCACGGCATCCTGTTGATCAAGTCGGTGCCGATCTGGATCGATCGACGGCAACCCGACGTTCTCGGCACGCTCATTCTCGGCGCGACGCTCGATTACCGGCAGGCCAGCCACTTCAAACGGCTCACGAACAGCGAGATTGCGTTCGGGGTCAACGGCATCATCAAGACGGCAACGCTGCCCGAGTCGACCTGGCCGGCGCTGGCCTCCGTCCTCGGCAGGCCGGGCGTCACCCGGCTGTCGTTGAATGGCGAGCAGTACCTCGCCTACACGAACCCGCTCGGTCCGGCCGGACCCGGCGGGCAGGCGATCGGTGTCGTGCTGCGTTCGCGGGCGGAGCGGCAGCAGTTCCTCAGCCAGCTGCACACGCAACTCGCCCTGACGGCTGTCGTCGCGGTGCTGGTGGCGATCGTGTCGAGCTACGCCGTTGCCCGTACCGTGACGCGCCCCGTGGAGACGATCACCTCGACGATGCGGGAGATGGCGGCCAGCGGAGATCTGTCGCGGCGGATTCCTGTCGCCCCGGACGGACGATGGCAGGATGAGGACGCGCGAGTGCTGGCCACGACCTTCAATTCCATGACCGACTCCATCGAGACGTTTCAGCGCGAAGCGTCGCAGCGCGAACGGCTGTCGTCACTCGGCCGGCTGTCCACCGTCGTGGCCCACGAGATCCGCAACCCCCTGATGATCATCAAGACGTCGCTGCGGACGCTGCGCCGGGAGGATCCGGCCGCCGAGCAGGCGAAGATGGCGGCGAAGGACATCGACGAGGAGATCACGCGCCTGAACCGCATCGTGACGGAAGTGCTGGACTTCGCGCGTCCCATCAAGTTCGAGCTCGCCGCCGCGGACCTCAACGCCCTCGCCGCCGCCGCGGTGCGCGCGGCAGGGGCCGCGGAGGGGGCGGCCGCGGTCAGGCTCGAGCTCGATCCGGCCATTCCGCCGATCACGACCGACGCCGAGCGGCTGCGTCAAGCCCTGGTCAACATCCTCGGCAACGCCATGCAGGCGGTGGCGGGACGCCAGGCGGACATCAGACTGCGGACGCTCCGCCTCGACCCGCGGCACCTGGCCATCATCGTCACCGACAACGGCAGCGGCATCGCGCCGGAAGACATGCCCCGCCTGTTCGATCCGTACTTCACGACCCGGCGGACGGGGACCGGCATCGGTCTTGCGATCTCCCGCAACATCATCGAAGGACTGGGAGGGCGGATCACGGTATCGAGCGCGCCCGAGCGCGGCACCGAGGTCCGTATCGAGCTGCCCCTCGCCGCGCCCGCAGCATGACGAACACCACCGGCTCGATCCTGCTCGTCGACGACGAGGCCAAGATCCGCGACGCGCTGGCCCGTGCCCTGCGCGAAGAGGGTCATGAGGTCGTGTCGACGGGCTGTCCGCGCGAGGCCCAGCGGCTCCTCACGCGAGGGTCGTTCGACGTGCTGCTGGTCGACAACCTGATGCCGGAGCTGACCGGGATCGATCTGATCCGCGAGCTGGTGGGGACGTCGCCCGCCGGTGAACGCCCGCAGATCCTGCTGATGACCGCCCATGCGACCGTCGAGAGTGCGATCGAGGCGATGAAGCTGGGCGCGCTCGACTACCTGCAGAAGCCGTTCGAGATCGACGAGCTGCTGGTCGTGGTCAATCGCGCCCTCGATCACCAGCGGCTGCAAACGCAGAACGGCTACCTGCTGAGTGAACGCGACGCCGAATTCAACCAGTACGGCATCGTCGGCCGCAACAAGCAGATGCAGGACCTGATTCGGACCGCGCAGCTGGTGGCGAAGTCCAAGAGCACGGTGCTCATCACCGGCGAGACCGGCACCGGCAAGGAGATGGTCGCGCGCGCGATCCATTTCCACAGCGCGCAGCGCGAGATGCCGATGGTGAAAGTGAACTGCGCCGCCATTCCGGAGAGCCTCCTCGAATCGGAGCTGTTCGGGCATACGCGCGGCGCGTTCACCGGTGCGCTGACGAGCAAGAAGGGAAAGTTCGCGCTGGCGGATGGCGGCACCATCTTCCTCGACGAGATTGGCACGATGGCGACCGCGCTGCAGTCG
>JANPCT010000825.1:0-8041 GCA_031431095.1 Acidobacteriota bacterium
TTACAGGAAACCTACGAGCTGAAGCGCCGCGCCGCGGCGGCCGACATCAGGATTATCGAGATCCGCCGCGATCGCTCCGGCACGAACATGAAGCAGGCCGAGAGCAACGCGGCGCGGATGCAGGTGTTGTCGCCGCTCCCCGGCGTCGCGGTCGTGAAGACGACGTTCAAGAATGGCGGCAACATGGTGGAGTTCATGGAGGGGGACGAGGTCCGGCCCGGCCAGGCGGTCGTCGAGGTGGTCAACCCGGCGGTGATGCGCGTGCGGGCCAGGGTTAACCAGGCCGATATGAACGATCTACGGGTCGGCCAGACCGTCCGCGTCGGCCTCGACGCCTATCCCGACCTCACGTTCAAGGGCACGGTCGATCAGATCTCACCGATCGGCCAGCAGTCGACGCTGTCCCCGAAAGTACGAAACTTCATCGTGCTGGTGCTGGTGCACGGCGCGCACCCGAATCTGATGCCCGATCTCACGGCATCGCTCGATGTCGAGCTGGAACGCACCGCCGGGGCGCTCGTCGTGCCGCGTGATGCGATCGTCGTCGACGGCGAGCATGCGTTCGTGCGCGTGCAGCGCGGCGGACGGCTGGAGAAGCAGGACGTCACCGTCGGCGCCATGAACACACACGAGGCCGTCATCACCGGCGGTTTACAGGAAGGCGTCACGCTCGCGCGCAACGCCGCGGCGCTCAGCCGATGAAGATCCTGACGAAGAAGCGGGCGCTCGCGGCCGCGGGAGTCGTCGTGGCGATCGCCGGCGCCGGCATCGCGATGAACGCGCGCACGCCGGCGGCTCCCAACGTCACGACCGCCGAAGTCACGCGCGGGGACTTCATCGACTACATCCAGATCCGGGGCGGCATCCGTCCGGCGAAATCGATCGTCCTCGCGGCGCCGCTGCAGGCCGGCGGTGAGCTCCAGATCGTGAAACTGGTGAAGAACGGCACGACCGTCAAGAAGGGGGACATCGTCGTCGAATTCGACGCCACGGCCCTGCAGCAGCGCCTGCAGGAGCGACGCTCCGAACTGAAGACCGCGATGGGGGAGATCGACCAGTCGGCCGCACAGGCGCGGATCACCGCCGAGCAGCAGGCAACGAACCTCATGAAGGCGACATACGACGTCGATCGTGCGCGCCTGGACCTCGGGAAACGCGACCTCGTCTCGCAGATTGAGTATGAGGGGGCCAAGCTGTCGCTGGCCGACGCCGAGCAGCGCCTCAAGGAGGTGCAGGCGAAGGGGCTGTCGTCCACCGCGGGGTCGGATGCGGAGTTGCTCGGCAAGAAGCGCAAGCGCGACAAGGCGCAGTACGACGTCGATCGCACCAACGCATCCATCGAGGCGCTCCGCCTTCGTGTGCCCGCCGACGGTCTGGTCAACATCCTCGAGAACCCGCGGTCGGGAAACATGTTCGGCGGCAGCGGCGTCGAGTTCCGCGAAGGAGATCGCGCCTGGGCCGGCGCCAGCATTCTCGAGCTCCCTGACCTGTCGTCCATCCACCTCGAGGCCCGGCTCGACGAAGCCGATCGCGGCCGCCTCAAGGTCGGCCAGACCGCCAGCGTCAAGATCGAGGCGGTTCCAGGGAAGGATTTCGCGGCTCGCGTGGATTTGATTTCAGTGCTCGCCCGGGCGGACTTCTCCTCCGGCTGGCCCCCGGTCCGGAATTTCGATCTGGGGCTCGTCCTCAACGAGCTCGACCCCCGCATCCGCCCCGGAATGACGGCCACCGCGCGCATCGCGGCCGACCGCGTGCCGAATGTGACTCTCGTTCCAGCCGAGACAATCTTTCAGAAGGACGGCCGCCCGGTCGTCTACAGACTGAACGGCGCGAAGTTCGACGAGCAGTCGATCGAAATCACCCGGCGCGGCCGCGAACAGGCTGCGGTCAGTGCCGGGGTGCAGCCGGGCGATCGCCTGGCCGTCCGGCGTCCTGAGCCGGACCTGGTGCGGAGGAAAGGGTGAAGCGCCGGCTGATCTGGGCCGCCGCCGTCGTCGTCATCGCCGCGGTCGCGGTCACGCTCGCGATGGGTGCGCCGGTCCTTTCTGAGCACCGCTCGTCGGTACCGACCGCCAAGGTCGTGCGCGGCGCGCTCAAGCTCACCGTCTACGCGACGGGCGAGCTGCGCGCCGGCCGCACGGTGGGCGTCATGGCGCCCCCCGCCGGCGGCAGCCTGCGTATGGTGATGCTGCTGCCGACCGGCACGCCCGTGAAAAAGGACGAAGTCGTCATCGAGTTCGATCCTGCCGACCAGATCTTCGCGGTCGAACAGGCGAAGTCCGATCTCGCGGAGGCGGAACAGCAGATCGTCAAGATGAAGGCTGACACCGCGGTCCAGGCGTCGCAGGACAAGCTGAACATGCTGACGGCGCGCTACGACGTCCGCCGCGGCGAGCTCGACGCCGCCGGCAACGAATTCATCGGCGCCATCGACGCGCAGAAAAACGCGCTGACCCTCGAGGAAGCGCGGCGCCGGCTGCAGCAGCTCGAGCAGGACGCCGGTTCGCGCACCGCCACGACCAACGCCGCCATTGCGGTGGTCGGAGAACGCCGCAACAAGGCGCAGCTCGCAATGCAGCGCGCGCAGGGAATCATCGACAGTCTCATCGTCAAGGCGCCGATCGACGGCGTCGTCTCGGTGAAGGAGAACCGGGACGGCCAGTTTTTCTTTTTCACCGGCATGGTTCTCCCGCAGTATCGCGAGGGAGACACCACATCTTCGGGCCGCAACATCGCCGACATCGTCGAGAGCGGCAAGATGGAAGTTCGCGCCAAGGTGACCGAAACCGATCGCGACAATCTCAAAGAGGGACAGAAGGCGACCGTGCAAATCGATGCGCTCCCCGGCCGCACCTTCACCGCCAGGGTCGGCGCGCTCAGTGGCGGCGCGTCGCGCGGATCGTTCTTCGAGACGAGCGCAGTGCGGCAGTTCGACATCGGCCTCGTTCTCGATCAACTCGATCCGCAGATGCGCGCCGGATCCTCACTCCGCGTCGTCATCGACGGCCAGGAAGTGCCCTCGGCGCTGCACGTGCCGCGGCAGGCGGTGTTCGAGAAGAACGGCAAGAACTACGTGTTCATCCAGCTTGGCGAGCGCTTCGATCGCCGCGACGTCAAGGTGGTCAACCGCACCGAGAGCCGCGCCGTCATCAGCGGCCTGAACGAGGGTGATGCGATCGCGCTGGTCGATCCCGACCTGGCGACCCAGAAGTCGAAATCATCCGGCGGCCCATTGCCGGCAGCGTCCGGCCCGTCGAAATGAGCGCCGCTCGCACTCACCTGTGGAATACCGACTTCCTGCCGGAGCTCCGTCTCGGTCTCGAGAATCTGCGCGCGCACAAGCTCCGCTCGCTGCTGACGATGCTCGGCATGATCTTCGGCGTCGCCGCGGTCGTGGCGATGCTCTCGATCGGCGCCGGCGCGCAGCAGGAAGTGATGTCGTTCATCGAGCAGCTGGGCGTCCGTAATCTCATCATCGAAGCACGCGAGGCGCCCGACAACCAGGCGCTCCAGAAGGTCCGCAAGCTCTCGTCCGGGCTGTCGTTCCAGGACCTGCGGATCATCCAGGCGAACCTCGACGGCATCTCCGCCGCCAGCGCGCGCAAGCGGTTCACGCCTTCGAAGTTGAGTCCGCGTCCGCTCGGCGGTGACTCGCCGGTCGTCTACGGCATCTCACCGGCCTACAAGACGATCGGCAACCTGCAGGTCGCCTCCGGCCGCTTCTTCGACGATGCGGAGACGACGGCGGCGGCGCCGGTGGCGGTGATGGGTGAGGCGGCCGCGGCAGCCCTGTTCGGCGCCGACGATCCGGTCGGCCGCTACGTCAAGGTCAACGACCAGTGGTTCCGCGTCGTCGGCGTCGCCGGGCCGCAGCTCACCGTGCAGTCCGACGTCGCCGGAATCCCGGCGCAGGATCGCAACAACATCATCTACGTGCCGCTCTATTCCTCGGTCTTCCGGCTCGAGGACGGGCAGAGCGCACAGAAGGACGAGATCGACGGCATCTACCTGCAGATGAAGACGGGATCGGACCTGCCCTCCGCGGCGGCCCTCATTCGCGGCATCCTCGACGTGGCGCATCGCAGCGCCGGCGACTTCACCATCATCTCGCCCGCGGAGCTGCTCGCCGAACAACGGCGGACCCAGCGCATCTTCGAGATGGTGATGGTCGCCATCGCGTCGATCTCGCTGCTGGTCGGCGGTATCGGGATCATGAACATCATGCTCGCCAGCGTCCTCGAGCGAACCCGCGAGATCGGCGTGCGGCGCGCCATCGGTGCGCGGCAGAAAGACGTGGTCCGCCAGTTCCTGATCGAGACGACGATCATCTCGCTCACCGGAGGCGTCGCCGGCATTCTGCTCGGTGTGGCGATGGCGCAGTTGATCGGCGTGCTGGCGGGGTGGTCGACGATCGTGACGACAAGCTCGATCGTGCTGGCCTTCGGCGTCTCGGTGGCGATCGGGATCGTGTTCGGGCTCTATCCCGCGGTGCGCGCCTCGCGTCTCGATCCCGTCAAGGCGCTCCACTACGAGTGAGGCGCGCGCGCCGCTGCACATATTCCAGCGCGTTGGCCGTACTGGCCAGGATCTCGGGCTCACCCCACGCGACACGTCCGGCAGCTCCGTCGATGGCATCTGCCGCCAGGTTGATGCGCCACGACTGGCCGTCGGGCCGATAGAATAGGCTGAATTTCCGCCCCGCATATGCGGACAGATCGGCGGTGACGGTGACCCACCCGCTGCCCTCCGCGATGGTGGCAGCGGCCAGCTCCTCGGAGACCCGCGTGTCGCTGACGACAAGGCGGACGCGAACCGGCGTCGCGGCCGCGGATGCAACCGCGGCGCGGAAGATGCCGGCGCGCGGGATGGGCAGGACCCACGTCAGCCGGCTCGGGACGACGGCAACGATCGCGGTACGGCCGGATCCTGCGGCGACGTGATGCGCGATTGAAAAGCCTGCGGCCGGGCGCTTTTCCGCGCGATCGAACTCCTTGATGAAATCAACCGCGGATACCGGGACCGACGGGCGCGGCGAGCCGCAGCCGGAGACAGCCGCGGCGAGGCATGCGGCCAGCACGTGGCGGACGCCGTGTCTGCTGCTCGCGGCCGCTCTCGTGGCGATGTTTCTCCTGTCGATTTCGCGATTTTACCACCCGGGCCTGGGCTTTACGGCGCTGATCGGCTTCCCCGCGGGACACGACTTCGAGGCGCCCGCGATGCGCGCCATTCCCCATTATGACTATCCCGCGTGGGCCAGCTACGACGGGCAGTTCTATGCGCAGCGCGCGTTCGATCCGCTGGCGCGCGATCCGCTGGTGGATCGGGCGATGGACCTGGCGCCGTTCCGGGCGCGGCGGATTCTGTTCAGCTGGACCGCGTACCTGGCGGGGCTCGGCCGCCCCACATGGATTCTCGAAGCGTTCGCGCTGCAGAATGTCGCCGCGTGGCTGATCCTGGCGATGCTGCTGACGCGATGGATGCCGCCCAGTACGCCACGAGGTCTGGCGACGTGGACGGCGTGCCTGTTCTCTCACGGACTCCTCTGGTCCGTCCGCTTCTCGCTGCTCGACGGCCCGAGCCTTGTGCTGCTGGTGGCGGCCGTCCGGCTTGCCGAGGCAGGACGTCCACTTGCATCGGCGGCCGTGGCTGGAATCAACGGCCTGGGACGTGAGACGAACGTGCTCGGCGTTCTGGCGCAGCCGCTGCCTCGCACGGCGCGTGACTGGGCCAGGCTGGCGCTGGCTGGCGCGCTGGTCGTGCTGCCGCTGTTGATCTGGGAGGACTACCTCTATTCGATCTATCGCTCGACCATTTTCGCGGGAACCGATCAACTGACGCCTCCGGGACGAGGCCTGGTGTTCGCAGCCGCGGGCGTGACCCGCGCGTTGCGGACGCTCGGGCCGTTCTCGGCCGCCGGCCTGCAGGCCTGCCTGGTGCTCGCGCTGGCCGTGCAGGCGTGCTTCCTGGCGATCCGGCTGGACGTGGGGGAGCGGTGGTGGCGCGTCGGAGCCGGATACGTGCTCCTGATGCTGGTGATGAACGAGGTGCTATGGGCTCCCGCGACTGGCGCGATGACGCGGGTAGTGCTGCCAATGACGGTAGCTTTCAACGTGCTCCTCGCGCGCGATCGTGGAGCGAGGTTCTGGCCGTGGTTTGTCATGGGGAACCTCCATGTCATTCCAGGGTTCCGGGTAATGCCGCCGCTGTAGGCGGGGCGGGGCTAATTCCGAGTAAGATCGAAGGGTTATGCCCATGGGCGTGGTTCTGATCGTGGCGCTGCTGGCAGCTCTGCCGGTGACGGCGCAGCGCCGTCCGGCCGCCGCCGGCGGACCTTTCAAGACGCCGCTGACACAGGCGGAGATGTCGAACAAGCAGGCGGTCGTCGAGACGACTGCCGGCTCGTTCGTGATCGATCTGCGTCCCGAGCTCGCGCCCAATCACGTCGGCTACTTCATCAAGCTCGCGCGCGAGGGCGCATACGCGAAAACGAGCGTTCATCGCGTGGTGCGCGACGCCATCATCCAGGGAGGGGATCCGCTGTCGAGGGATCCGTCCGGGGCGTCACAAGTCGGATCGGGCGGCCTGGGCATGCTGCGCGCGGAGCACAGTGCGGAACCGTTCACGCGCGGCGCCGTGGGCGCGGCGCTGCGGCCCGGACAAGCGGACAGCGGCGGCGCACAGTTCTTCGTGTGCGTCACCGATCAGCCGGCGCTCGCCGGACAGTTCACGGTGTTCGGCCGCGTCAGCGAAGGGCTCGACGTCGTCCAGAAGATCTCGGAGCTGCCGGCAGACGCGAGAGGTGCGCCCCAGCCGCGTGTCGCGATCACGGCGGTGACGATTCGCGAAACGCCGCCGCCCGAGCCGGTGCCCTTCGCCGGCGAGACGGCGGATCAAATGGGCCGCCATCACGCCGTGCTCGAGACCACCCTCGGGTCCCTCACGATCGCCTTCTCGCCGGAGCTGGCGCCGGAGCACGTGCGCAACTTCCTGCAGCTGGCGCAGGCCGGCATCTACGACGGAACGGCGTTCCACCGGGTGGTGCGCGGGTTCGTCGTGCAGGCCGGGGCGCTCGACACGCGCCCCGCGCTCAGCGAGAAACAGCAGACGCTCGTTCACAACCTCCAGCCGGAGTTCAACGGCACGCACCACGTCAGGGGCGTCGTCTCCATGGCGCGCGGCGACGATCCCGCCAGCGCCACCACCTCCTTCTTCATTGTCACGGCGGCCGCGCCATCGCTCGACGGCAAGTACACCGTCTTCGGCCGGGTCATCGACGGCCTGGACGTCCTCGACAGGATCGAGTCGACCTCCGTCAGCGGCGAGTCGCCAACCACGCGCATCGACCTCATCAAGGTCAGGATCGCGGGATAACCAGCAAGTTGCACATGCCAGATATTCGACTCAAGATTGCCGTCTTCATCGATTTCGACAACATCGAGATCGGCGTCAAGAACACCCTCAACGCGCAGTTCGACATCGGCGTCGTGCTCGAGGCCCTCAAGGAGCGCGGCGACGTCGTGTCCAAGACGGCCTATGGCGACTGGACGCGGGCCGGTGATTACAGCCGCTCGCTGACCCAGCACGCGACCAAGCTGGTGCAGCGCAACCTGACTCCGGGTGGCGACAAGAACGGCGCCGACATCAACCTGGCCCTCGACGCGCTCGAGATGGCCTTCACGCACACCCACATCAGCGGCTACGTGATTGTCGGCGGCGACAGCGACTTCATCTCGCTCGTCGAGAAGCTGAAGCAGTACGACAAGCAGATCTTCGTGGTCGGCGGCCGCTCGTTCACGAGTCAGGTGATGCAGCGGAACTGCCACGAGTTCATCGCGTACGAGAACCTGATCGGCGGGCGCGGCCGCGGCGATCGCGGCGCGCGCGGGCCGGCAGGTCCAGCGGCGTCGCAAGCGCCGGTCGAGCAGGTCATGCCGCTCATGCGGCGCGCCCTCAAGATGCTGACCGACCGCGAGGTCACGCCGCAGCTCGGGCTGCTGAAGAGCACGCTGCTGCAGCTCGATTCGACGTTCTCCGAACGCAC
>JANPCT010000826.1:0-1759 GCA_031431095.1 Acidobacteriota bacterium
CTGCTCGCGACGATTGGATCGGTCTGCAAGAGCCCCTAGCTTTTCTTCCGTTGCGGCGTTGAAGCCGCCCGTGCCTCCGCGGCCGCCCCGGCTGCCGCGGCCCGGCCCTTCAGCCTTGCGAGCGTGCTGCCGAGTGCCGCAGACTGCCGACCGTCGATGCCGTACACATCATCGCGGAATTGAAGGATGCCGTCGGCCGAGATCCGCGCCGTCCAATAGCCCAGATACACCGGCAGCGCATGGGTCAGCTTGACGGTCGTTTCCTCGGCGTTGTGCATGGCCGCGGCAATCCGCTCGGGTGTCCACGACGGCTGATCTGCGAGCACGTAGTGGGCGAGCTTGTCGGGCTGCTCCAGGCGCACGCAGCCGTGACTGAACGATCGCGTCGCGCGCGCGAACAGCGAGTCAGCGGGCGTGTCGTGCAGGTAGACGTTGAACTGATTGGGAAACATGAACTTCACCAGCCCCAGTGAGTTCGACGCGCCGGGACGCTGCCGGAAGCGGTAGTCACCCATCTTCTCCGTGTCGATGGACGACGGATCAACGGGACTGCCGCCTTTGTCCAGGACTTCCATGTTCGTCCGCTGGAGGAAGGCAGGGTCGCGAAGCGCCTGCGGGACGGTCTCGTTCTTGACGATGTCGGCCGGCACGTTCCAGTAGGGAGCGAAGACCAGATAGGTCATGTCGTCGTTGAAGATGGGGGTCGGCGAATCCTTCTTCCCGACAACGACGCGCATCGACAGCGGTACCTTGCCGTGATCCCACACCTCGAGCCGGTACTCTGGCAGGTTGACCAGGATATAGCGGTCGCCCGGGTCCGCTGGCAGCCACCGCCAGCGCTCGAGATTCAACCTGAGTTGCTGCACGCGCTGTGACGCGGGCACGTTCATCTGTGCGACCGTCGCGGCGCTGACGACGCCGTCCGGCTCGATCCCGTGCCTGCGCTGGAACCGCTTTACCGCCTCCTGCAGCTCGGCGTCGTATGTGGTTGCGTCCTCTTTCCTCGTGCCGGCGAAGTCGCCGGTGACCGCGAGCCGGTGGGCGAGCAGCGAAACCGCCGAGCTCGCCTGACCCGGCTTGAGCTTGAGTTGCCCGGGTAGTGCCGGCCACCCCCCGCGCTGATCGATCTCCCGGTACCGGGCGAGGGCGTCTCGCAGTGCCGTGTACTGCGTATGACGCGGGGCCGACTCCTCGAGCGAGCGCGCCACGCGGTCGTGCTTCAGTGCCTCTTCGAGTTGGGCCAGCGGGTCGGTCTTCTTGTCGCGAATCTGCCAGGCAGGATCGGCGTGCGCAAGATTGCCCAGACCATTTGTCAGGTCGGACGCGTACTGCAGATACAAGTAGGTGAGCCAGACGTCGAGGTTCGCCGCCTCGCCCTCGTCGAATCCCTTGCTCGACAGGAAACCGCGGCCGGCCTCGACACGGCGCGCGTGCAGGACCGACGCATTGTAGAGCGCCGGATCCAATCCGTCCCGATCCGCCCGCTGCAGCGCGCCAATCAGCTCGTCCATCTGCGGCCGCGGCTTGCGGTCCTCAATCCACGCCGGCGCGTTGCCGCGTTTCTGATAGAACTGCCTGGTGAGAGCCCAGAGACGCTGGCCTTCGCGTTCGCGACCAACGAACACGGGCGCTTCGCTGAGCGTGAGTGCAGCGGTGATGGCCGTCGAAGCGGCAGCGGTTCGCCCGCTCGTCCCAACGGCGCCGCCGCGATCCGCGCTCGGATCGGTGGCGTTATTGCAACCCGTGACCAGCACTCCAC
>JANPCT010000827.1:0-3851 GCA_031431095.1 Acidobacteriota bacterium
GTCACGTCCTTGAGATAGGTCGCGAACAGCTTGCCGCCCGCCGTGCTCACGCCCTGCAGCGGCTCGGGCTTCTCGGGGAGGATAATCTTCCAGTTCGCCTCGTCCGGCTTGCGCGGGTCGACCAGCACGACACGGCCGTTCGGCGCGTTCTTGTTGGTCTCGACCAGCAGCTTGTCGCCGATGTTGTCGACGACACCGTAGGACTCGTTGCCGATGTCGCGAATGACCGGATTGAACTCGCGCGCGCCGCGGGCGAGATCGCGGGCGAACAGCGCGTTGCCGTCCTTGCCCTTGCCGCGATCCGACACCGTCAGCAGCGCGAAGCGTTCGTCGTCAGTCGTCTCGACCATGTGGAAGCGCTGCGCATTCGCGGCGTCCTGGTAGATCTGCCGGTCCTGTGCCTGCTGCGTGCCGACCTTGTGGAAGTAGACGCGGTGGTCCTCGTTGACGGCGGCCTTCTCGGACTTGCCCTTGCCGGGCTCAGGATAGCGGCTGTAGTAGAAACCGTCGCCGTGCCAGGCGACACCCGAGACCTTGACCCAGTCCACGGTGTCGGGCAGTGTCTTCTTCGTCGCCAGTTCCATCACCTTGTACTGCTGCCAGTCGGAACCGCTTTTCGAAATGCCATAGACCGCATACCTGGCGTTCGCCGAGGGGGCGAACGCGCCGAGCCTGACCGTGCCGTCCGCCGACCATGTATTGGGATCGATGAGAACTTCCGGCGTTCCCTCGATTCCCTTCTGGATGTAGAGGACGCTCTGGTTCTGCGTCCCTTCGTTCTTGCTGAAGAAGTAGTAGGGTCCGCGGCGTGACGGCGAGGAATACTTCGGGTAGTCGTTCAGCTGCTTCACGCGCGCCTGGAGCTGGGCGCGATAGGGAATCGCCTCCAGATACGGCAACGTGACCTTGTTCTGCGCTTCAATCCACGCTTCGGTCTGCGGCGAGGCGTCGTCTTCGAGCCAGCGATAGGGATCGGCGACCTTGGTGCCGTGATAGACGTCGACCTGGTCTCCCTTCTTCGTCGAGGGATACTGCAGCGATTGCGCGGGCAGCGCGGTCGAGACGATGAGCACAAGGGCGAGGGCGGCGGCAAGCCGGCGTGGCGTGGTCATGCAGCGGATTATGCCATTCGCCGCGCCGTCGAGGGGAACTCCGGGTCACCGCGGCGATCGGGTCGCGCTACAATCGCCCGCGCATGCCTCCACGCCCCGCAACGGCGGATACGCTCGTCAACTCCCCCCGCCAGGTGCTCTTCGCGAGCCTGATCGGCACCGCCATCGAGTTCTTCGACTTCTACATCTACGCCACCGCCGCGGTGCTGGTGTTCCCGCGGCTGTTCTTTCCGGCGTCGGACCCGGCGGCGGCGACGTTGCAGTCGCTGGCGACCTTCGCCATCGCTTTTTTCGCGCGGCCGATCGGGTCCGCGCTGTTCGGCCACTTCGGCGATCGCATCGGCCGCAAGACGACGCTCGTCGCCGCACTCCTGACCATGGGGATCTCGACGGTGGCGATCGGGATGCTGCCGACCTACGCCAGCGTCGGCGTCGCGGCGCCGCTCCTGCTCGCGTTGTGCCGCTTCGGGCAGGGCCTTGGCCTCGGCGGCGAGTGGGGAGGCGCGGTGCTGCTGGCAATCGAGAACGCGCCCCCCGGCCGCCGCGCGTGGTACGGGATGTTTCCGCAACTCGGCGCCCCCGTCGGGTTCGTCTGCTCCGCGTGTATTTTCCTGCTGCTGTCGTCGCAGTTGACCGACGCGCAGTTCTTCAGCTACGGGTGGCGCATTCCGTTTCTCGCCAGCGCGCTGCTCGTCGTCATCGGTCTGTACGTCCGCCTCGCGATCCACGAGACGCCGGTGTTCCGGGAGGCGCTGTCACGCCGGGAGCGCGTCAACCTTCCGATGGGTGTCGTGTTCCGCGACTACCCGACGCAGCTGGTGCTGGGGACGATGATGGCGGTGGCCACGTTCGTGCTGTTCTACCTGATGACCGTCTTCGCGCTGTCGTGGGGCACCACGGCGCTCGGCTACACGCGGCAGCAGTTCCTGATGATCCAGTTATTCGGGATCCTGTTCTTCGCGGCGACGATCCCGGCCTCGGCGCTGATCGCCGATCGCTTCGGACGGCGGCGCACGCTGATGTGGGCGACGGCCGCGATCGCCGCGTTCGGCCTCGTGCTCGCGCCGGGGCTCTCGGCGGGCACCACCGGCGCGATGGCGACCATGGCGCTCGGACTCGCGCTGATGGGTTTCACCTACGGCCCGCTTGGCACCGCGTTGTCGGAGCTCTTTCCGACCTCCGTGCGCTATACCGGCAGCTCGCTCACCTTCAACCTGGCTGGAATCTTTGGTGCGTCACTCGCGCCATATGCGGCGACCTGGCTGGCGAAGAATTACGGTCTGCAGTACGTTGGCTACTATCTGATGTTCGCGGCCGGCGTGACGATGATCGGGTTGCTCGGGCTGCGCGAGACCAAGGACGACGACCTGAGGCGCGCCGCCTGATGGGTGTCGCCGTTACTTCTGCGCCGCCGGCGTCTCGTTCCAGTAGATCTTGATGTTCCGCGTGGCGCGGCCGGACGCGACGATGTCGGGGCGGCCGTCGCCGTTGAAATCGCCGACGATCAAGTCCTCGGTATCCATCCCGCCATCGTCCACCATCATTTTGGACTTCAGGGCGCCGTCGCGATCGACTGAGTAGACGGCGAGACCCGGCTTGCCGCGGCGCCAGCCGACCGCCAGTTCCTCGTTGCCGTCGCCGTCGAAATCGGCCCAGCCGAGCGCGTGCCCCTCGGTCAGCGCGGTGTCGATGGTGGTCTTCGTCCACAGCGGCGCGCCCGGCTTCTCGGCGAAAATAGCGACGCCGGCGCCGTGCCACGGTTCGACGGTCGCAAGCAGGCGGCGTCCGCCGACGCGTCCGAGCTTCACTTCGCCGGGCGAACCTTCACCGATCAATGTGCGCGTCCACGCCCCGTCCCTGCCGCGCTTCCACGACGTCAGTCCTTCGTAGCTCGCGGTGACGAGCTCGGCCTGGGGATCGGCATCGAGGTTCATCGGCAGGAAGTTGTGCTGGAGATGATTCGCCTCACCCGCGATCTCCATCGGCCACGGGTCCGTAGCGGGGTTGGACGGAGGCCGGAAGACCAGCAGGCGCGCGGCCGCGCCGTTCGCGGAGGTGGTGCCCTTGCCGTGCAGCGGCGCGACGATCAGCTCGAGCGTGCGGTCGCCGTCGACGTCCGCCCACTTGATGCGGTGCAGCGTCGGCTCCGCGGAAATCGGGAACACGTCCCACGCCGGAGTTGCTCCGGGCGCGTTCTGACGGACCCACTGCAGCGTGCCGGTGTTCTGCCGCGTCCAGCCCGCACCAAGCGCGATATCGAGCCGCCCGTCGCCGTCGATGTCATGCGGCGCGATCGTCACGTTGTCGGCCGTCGTCGCGCCGGCGGGCAGGATCACGGCCCTCTCCCAGTTCGGCGCCTGGAACCAGACGAGTTCCGTCCCGCTGATGGCGATGATGTCGGGTTTCTTGTCGCCGTTGACGTCGCCAGCCGCCACCGCGTAGCCGACGCCGAAGTCCTTGGCGATCTCCTGGGCGCGGAACATCAGCGGACCCGGCACAGTGAAACCCATCGGGCCGGCAGCCGGCTGGGCCGGCTGACCGGCGGCGAGTGCCGCGAGCGCGGCGACGACGATAGCGAGAGAGGCTTTAATGGTGTGGCCAGTCTACGCGAATCTAACGGTGCCGCAGAAAGCCGCTCTCTCCAGGCGATTCATTCGCCGAAGCCTTCGGAATGCTTGGGATTGGTGGAGCGATCGGGCGTCGTCTTGGCGCCGGGCTTCCGCCACCAAAAGATGTAGC
>JANPCT010000828.1:0-1520 GCA_031431095.1 Acidobacteriota bacterium
GCCAGCCGTCGGGGACGTCGAGCGCGAGCGACCAGCGCCCCTTCAGGTCCGGTTGATCGAAGCACGGGAAGGCGAGGTGCGCGCGGGCGGGCACGAAGATCGTGTAGAGAAAATCGTCGTTGCGGTTCAACGGCGCATCTCCAGCGTTGAAGTCGAGCTCGATGCTGTTCTCGCCGGGCCGCAACGCATCCGTCGGGACGATCACATGACCATTGACCTGGCGGACGGCGGTCGTGACACCGTTGGCCGCGACACTGCGCAGGAACCCCGCTCGATCGGGAAGGTAGTCGAGCACCACCGGTCCATCCGCGGCACTCAGGGAGAACCGGATCAGCGTGCGTCCCACAACGGGCTCCGATCGCGCCGCCGGAATCGTAAAGGCGAGGTCGTAGCGCAGGTTCGACACGCGCGCGGCTCGATCGCGCGCCAGCGCTTCGCTAATGCCGAGGTCAGGGTCTCGCGCCGGCATGCTCGTCTGAATTGATTGTGCGATGGTGGTGGCGCTCATCAGCGCCGCGAGCACCCACGCGGCCTTGGGCATCCGCGCCATCATCTCACGCAGCCCTCCGGAACCTGAGGGTGATGAGTGCGGCGACTTCAACCAGCACGCACACGGTCACGATCGACAGACGCATGAACGTCGAGTACGCCGCCCGGCCCATCACGTCGAAGATGCTCAGGGCCACCACTGCTATCGACGCGACGGTGGCAATCCTCAGCCCCCGGGGCAGCGACGGCAGATCATTGACGAGCAGCATCACCGCAGGCGTGCCGATGAGGAACACGTAGTCCCAGCCTTGCGGCGACAGCAGTGGAATGAGCAGCAGCAGCAGTGACGCTTCGAGCGTCTCCGGCGCTGCGAGGGCGCCGCGGCCGGCGATGACGATGCCAGTCAGGAGCAGCAGAATCGCTCCCACCGCGGCCGCCAGGATCGGGGCCACGGAGTCCGGGCCGAGCCATCGGGTGAACATCGCCCCGAGTGACACGTTATCGGGGTTCGTCAGGTTGGGCGCAGTCGTGGAAGAGACCGTTTCCCACCAGTCCGCGAGCAGCGCGAGATTGCCGCTCCACCCGTATCGCGCGGCCGGCACCAGCAGCAGCACCACCAGCGCTGCGGCCATCGTCACCAGTGCGGTGCGGTGACGCCGACTGCCGAGCCACGGCAGAAAGATCACGGCGTAGGGCTTGACGACGACCGCGGCCGCGAAGAGCAAGCCGGCGAGTGCATCGAGGCCGTTGCGCATCCACACGACGGCCAGCATCACGAGCACGGCAAAGAGCAGGTTGACCTGTCCGAGCACCAGCTCGTGCGCGTAGAACTTGGCCATGGCCAGGAAGGTGACGACCAGGAGCACGGCCGGCGGACGATGAACGGCAGGCATCGCCTTGAGGCTGAGCCCAAGCAACACCAGCATCAGGACTGCCGACAGCGCGAACCATCCCCCCTTGGCTGCGGCGGGCGGCACCATCGAAAGCGGCGCCGCGAGCACGGCGAAGGCCGGCAGATACTTGAACTGGAA
>JANPCT010000829.1:0-17226 GCA_031431095.1 Acidobacteriota bacterium
GCCCCGCCCGCGCGCAGAACGGGCGACTGACGGCGCAGGCGGTCGTCGATCGGATCCGCGCCGGCGTCGGTGTCCCCTGGCGCGAGAGCACCCTCGACACGTTCAAGGCCGGCGATCCGGGCACGCTGGTTACCGGCGTCGCCGTCACCGCCATGGCAACGCTGAGCGTGCTGCGGAAAGCCGCGGCCGCGGGACGCAACCTGATCATCACGCACGATCCAACGTTCTACGCGGCAAACGACCTGCCCGGCGCGCGCGCCAACGATCCCGTCTACCTGGCGAAAAAAGCGTTCCTCGACGAGCATCACCTGATCGTGTGGAGATTTTCGGATCACTGGCTGGCGCGCAGACCAGGCGAGCAAACGAGAGCGCTGGCACAGACGCACGGGTGGACCACCGGCGCTGCAACAGGACGTGACGGCATCTATTCGACGCCGGCAACAACGCTGGCGCGGGTTGCGGCGCACGTGCGCAGCACCCTGGCGGTGCGCGGCGGCATGCGCGCGGTCGGCGGTCCGGATCGCGCCGTCCGCCGGATCGCAGTGAGCGCGGGAACGATAGCGCTGGCCGGCGCCGTCGAGTTGTTGCACGATGCGGACCTCCTCGTTTGCGGCGAGCCGCGCGAGTGGGAAGCGGTCGAGTACGTGTTCGACTCGCTTGCCGCGGATCGGCCGAAGAGCATGCTGGCCATTGGACGGGTGGTATCCGAAGAACCGGGGATGCGCGCCTGCGCCGCGTGGCTGCGCACGCTCGTCACCGAGGTGCCGATAGACTTTTTTCCGGTCGGCGACCCGTACTGGAGGCCGCAGCGATGACAGCCGCTGAAATCGTCACCCTGATACAACAGAAGCTTGCCGCGCAGGGGATCGCCTGGCGCGCGGAGGGACGCGACTCGTTCAAGGCCGGCAATCCGGCGGCCGTCGTTCACGGCATTGCCACGACTGGGATGTCGACGTTCGACGTGCTCCGCCGCGCGTCTGCCCTGAAGCGGAACTTTGTCATCAGCCACGAACCGACCTTCTACAACGACCGCGACCTCTCCACCGGGCTCGAGGGCGATCCCATCTACCGCGAGAAGCAGCGTTTCATCCTCGAGCACGACATGGTGGTGTGGCGGTTTCACGACCACGCCCACTCGATGCGGCCCGATCCACTGGTCGCGGGCTCGGCCCGGACCCTCGGCTGGACTGCGTTCGCATCACCCACGGACCCGCGCCTCTACGTGCTTCCGCCTACCACGCTGCGCGCGCTCGCCACAGACGTCGCCCGCCGGCTCGACGATCACGCCATTCGCGTCGTCGGCGATCCCGACATGAAAGTGAGTCGCGTGGCTCTTGGACCTGGCTACGGACTGCCGCCGCTCACGGCGGACGTGGATGTGTCAGTCGGTGGAGAAACGGCGGAGACCGGCGGGAACGCGGAGTATGCCCTCGACGCCGCGGAGGCCGGAGGGCCGAAAGGCATGATCATCCTCGGCCACATGATGTCGGAGGATCACGGGATGAAAGAGGTCGCCGACTGGCTGCGGACCTTCCTGTCTGAAACGCCCGTTGATTTCGTCCCCGCGGGCGACCCGTTCGCACGGCTGAGCTGACGGCTGATCGTGATCGCGCGCAGGCGCGGAATGGATGCGCCACCAACGTCGCCGAGAATCTCGCGCGAGCTGGGCTATTAGGTGACATGGGTAACGGCTTACCGAGGGGTGTCGCACCGCTGTGGAACGCCATGACCCTCTGGGGAATCGGCGTAAGACTGGAGAGCAAAAAAACAGGCGCTGTACGTGGCGAGCGGGGACAAATTGCGTCCCCGTCAGTAGGGTTGGGTGGTGTCGGCTTACCAGAGCGGCAACCGAGCGGTGCTGACTCTCTTAAGAGCAAGCGTGGTGCCAATCTTTTTTGTCGCCCGGTATGATGGAGGGATGGCAGGCTGGCGGCTCGATCACTCCTACACGCAGCTTCCTCGGCTCTTCCACTCGGACGCGACACCCACTCCAGTCCCCGAACCGCGCATCGTCGTCTTCAACCGCCCGCTGGCGACCGTGCTCGGTCTCGATTCCGTCGTGCTGAACGGTCCCGAAGGGGCGGGAAACTTCGCTGGAAATATTCTGCCTGAGGGAGCGCACCCAATCGCGCAGGGGTATGCCGGCCATCAATTCGGCCACTTCACGGCGCTTGGAGACGGACGCGCCATCCTGCTTGGCGAACAGATCACGCCGTCGGGAGACCGGCGGGACATCCAGCTGAAAGGCGCCGGGCCGACGCGCTACTCACGACGCGGCGACGGTCGCGCCGCGCTCGGACCGATGCTGCGTGAGTACATCATCAGCGAGGCAATGCATGCGCTCGGCATCCCCACGACACGCAGCCTGGCAGTAGTGACGACGGGTGAACCGGTCCATCGGGAGACCGTGCTCGACGGCGCGGTGCTCACGCGGGTCGCGGCAAGTCACATCCGCGTCGGGACGATGCAGTGGGCCGCGGCGCACAACGACCACGAGGCGCTGCGCGCGCTTGCGGACTATACCCTCGCGCGGCACTACCCCGATCTCGCGGACCGCCCGGAGCCCCACCTCGCGCTCCTCGACGCGATCATCGAACGGCAGGCGCGGCTGATCTGCCGCTGGCAGCTTGTAGGTTTCATCCACGGCGTAATGAACACCGACAACATGGCGCTCTCAGGCGAGACGATCGACTACGGTCCCTGTGCCTTCATGGACGCATACGACCCGGAAACGGTGTTCAGCTCGATCGATCACGCCGGCCGCTATGCCTATGGCAATCAGCCGCCAATCGCGCAGTGGAACCTGACGCGGCTCGCCGAAGCGATGCTGCCCCTGTTCGACGCGGACATGGATCGCGCGGCCGAGCGGGCGAGCGCATCGCTGGATCGGTTCCCGGTGCTGTTCGAGCATTACTGGATCGACGGCATGCGCTCGAAGATCGGCCTCTTCACGAGTGAGCCCGGCGACAAGGCCCTCCTCGATGACCTGCTCGCCTGGATGAAGCTCCAGTCTGCCGATTTCACGAATACTTTCCGGACGCTCAGCAGTGTCGCCGACGCCGAAGCGGCCGCCGGCGCCGATGCCAGCTTCCAGGCGTGGTATCACCGGCTGAAGGCGCGCCGGTCGCGTCAGCCGCAGTCCGTTGCCGAGACTGAAGATCTGATGCGACGACACAACCCCGCGCTCATTCCGCGCAATCATCTGGTCGAGGAATCGCTTGCGGCCGCGGTCAACAATCACGATCTCGGGGTGATGCAGCGATTGCTGGACGCCGTGGCGAGCCCTTACGATCATGCCCGCGATTTGCCGGCGTTCAGAGGTCCAGGCCAAGGCGATCGGTCCTATCGCACCTTCTGCGGCACGTAGGCAACGACCTCCCCCACGTGAACATTCACGCCGCGCACCGTAGAGTTGGCGAGATGGACAGCTCCAGCGGGGTCGATTCTTTCGAACGGACCGCGCAGCAGTCAGCCGAATTCCTGCGGTCGAGTAGGAACTGAGCGACGTGAATGGTAGGGTGGCTTCGAGAACATCCTCCATAAATGCCGACTGTTTTGATCGTTGAAGATGACCCCGACATGCGCACCCTGGAACGCCTCGCCCTGGAATGTGGCGGCTTCAAGGTGGCCACCGCGCGCAATGGCGCGGAGGGCCTGCAGCGCCTGCACAGCGATGAGCCGCCCTGCCTGATCCTGCTGGACCTCATGATGCCGGTCATGGACGGGCTCACGTTCCTTACCGAACGGCGCAAAGGCGGTCCTAGTGGAGAGGTGCCCGTGGTCTGCGTCACCGCGGCCGGTCCGGAACTGATGGCTCGCGCGCGCGCGCTTGGCGCCGTCGCCTGCCTCGAGAAGCCGACCGACTTCGACGGTCTCTGCGGTGTGGTGCGGCAGTACTGCCGCAAGTAACGACGCCGCCTCGGGCCCGCACGGGCCGCACCATCGAGAAGCGCACGTCGCTCGTCTGAGCATTCAGCTCGACGAGGCCATCGGCCAGTTCCTCAGCTATGATGCGCGGGTGATAAAACCCTTCGAGCTGCCGTGAGGGGAGGGGCTGACGAGAGACCGCGAAACGGGCGCTATGCTAACCGACGGAAAAGTACGCGTATGAGACTGCTGATGAGATCACACACCCTCTGTCTGCTCTTGCTCGTAGCCGGTGTTCCGGCCCTGGCTGCCGGGCAGGTGCCACGCGATCGACCGCTGTACCCAGGCGAACAATGGGTGCAGCTCTTCAACGGAACGGACCTGACGAACTGGGTGTCCGTCGGACAGGAGAAGTGGACGGTTGAGGACGCAACGATCCACGGGCAAGGTGTGACGAACGCCTACGGCTACCTGCGGACCGAAAAGATGTACAGGGACTTCTGGCTGTCGCTTCGATTCAAGTGCGAGGCCGACGGGAACAGCGGCGTCTACTTCCACACCGAGTTCGCCCCCGGCACGGTGAACGTCGCCAAGGGGATGCAGTTCGAAATTGACCGCACGTTGAATCACCATACTGGCGGCCTGTACGGCGACGGACGCAACTGGATCGCCTGGCCCTCACCAGAATACGAGCAGGTCATCCGCCCGACGGACTGGAACGAGTTCCTCATCAAGGTGGAAGGGAATCATATGGTCGCGGTGCTGAACGGGATCGAGGTCATCAACTTCACCGACCCGAGCCCCAAGTCGCTCGACGGGCATATCGCGCTCCAATTGCACTCCGGCGGGGCGGGCAACATGCGCTTCAAGGACATCTACGTCCGCGACCTGTCGGTACGGTGAGGGCTGCCATGAACATATGTCGCCAAGGTGTCGCTGTTGCGATCGCATTGTTCGCGGTGGTCCCGATCGCCGGAGTAGCCGCGCCGCAGAAGCAGGATAAAGGCTTTACGTCCCTGTTCAACGGCAAGGACCTGACCGGCTGGGTCTACGGACGCCGCGCCAACGGCGAGAACAAATCGGGCAAGGGCTATCAGGTCGAGAACGGCGTTCTCTTCTCGACCAAGGAAGACGGGGGCAACCTGTTCACCGAGAAGACGTACTCCGACTTCGTCCTGCGCTTCGACTTCAAGCTGACGGAAAACGCGAACAACGGCATCGGTATTCGCGCGCCGCTCGAAGGGGACGTCGCATACGTCGGCATCGAGATCCAGGTCCTCGACGACGGCGGCTCGATGTACAAAAGCCTCAAGCCGTACCAGTACCACGGTTCGATCTACGGCATGGTGCCCCCCAAACGTGGATTCCAGAAGCCGGTCGGCCAATGGAACACCGAAGAGATCACCACGAAGGGCCGCCAGATCACGGTCAAGCTCAACGGCACGGTCGTCGTCGATGCGAGCCTGGACGATGTGAAGGACGAAGAGATGCTGAAGGCGCATCGCGATCTGAGCAAGCCCGAAGGCTCTCGCGGCATCGCCAATACCATGGGGCACATCGGCCTGCTCGGCCACGGCGCACGCGTCGAGTTCCGCAACTTGCGAATCAAGGAGCTCAAGCCAGGAGCCGGGACGTCGTGAACGACGCATTCCCCAGTGGGAGGGAGTCCAGGCGGTGAGACCCGCGAGCTGACGTTCGTCGTCGGTCGTGCAGGAACTTTTTACCACTGGGCGACCAGCAAACCCGGCCCTCCTCTCGGCCAGCGGTTCGGCATGGATACGCAGCTGTCGGGGGCCTTCGTGATCGATCCACGCCATGGACAGCCCCGGCCGGATCGCGTGCTCGTCGCCGGGCATTGGGACAACCAGACGGCCAGCGACGCGCCAACGGCGGAGCGGTTCGTCATCAACGGCCTGTCGTGGCCCCATACCGAACGGCTTGCCTACCGTGTCGGTCAGACCGTTCGGTTCCGGCTGATCAATGCCGGCAGCTTCGTACATCCGATGCACCTGCACGGCTTCTATTTCAACGTCGACAGCCGTGGCAACGAAGGTGAGGACACCGTGTTCCAAGAGGCCTCATCACCGCACATGGTGGTCACCGAACGCCTGGTGTCGGGCGCCACGTTCACGCTGACGTGGAAACCCACGCGGCCGGGCAACTGGCTGTTCCACTGTCACGACAATGCGCATCTCAAGTACTTCGGCACCCTGGATGGGAGCCCATCGTTGAAGTCGGCCCTGCGCTACTGACGCCGCGCCCTGCCGAAGCACCTTCATCGAGAGCGACGTCGCCGCGGTGAATGGTCTTCGACTAACGGTCCTTCTCTGCTGCCGCCATCTTCTCTCGCAAGCTGCGTGGCCTCATGTCTGTCCACACTTCCTTGATGTATGCGAGGCACTCGGTCTTGGACCCGGATTTTCCCCCGTCGTTCCAGCCCAGCGCGTTCTCGCGGTCCGCTGGCCAGATCGAATACTGTTCCTCGTGGTTGACCACGACCTTGTAAACAGTCGTGTCCTCTCCGTCCTCGTCGCGAGCCATGATGGTCCCCTTCAGTAAGATGTTGGGAGTTCGTCGTCGGCAGAGTACGACAGATTCACGGCGCAAACGCAATACGCCGGAGTGACCCACTGCATCCGTTCGTTCGCTGTGGGTGGCGCAACGCTCGTAGATCGCCGGAACCCGGTAGCAATTTGCCCCATAGATGGAGTTTCCTAACGGCCAGCGAAAAGAATGCGGTTTTCTGTGGCAGCTGCCTTGCTTATAGATGAGGTGCTCGGCGAATGGCAACACTCTCACGTGACGCCGAACGCGCTTCACCACCGCATGCCTCGTAGATATTGCCATGCAAATTGGCCGCTCGGACGTCAGGGTCTGCCATCGTAGAGCCGGCGAGAGGGCCCAATCCGGATTCATATAAACGCAATGACCATCAACCAAGTGTTCGAGGCGCAGGTCGCGCAAACGCCGGACGCGATTGCGGTCACTTTCGAGGGTGAATCGCTCAGCTACCGTGAGCTGAATTCGCGTGCCAACCAGCTGGCGCATTACTTGAGGCGCTTCGGCGTCGGACCCGAAGTGCCCGTCGCGCTCTATGTCGAACGCTCGCTCCATACGATCGTCGGTATGCTGGGAGTTCTCAAAGCTGGCGGAGCCTATCTGCCTGTGGATCCCGGCTATCCATCCGAGCGGGTCGCGTTCATGCTGGAGGACACGCAGGCGAGCGTGTTCCTCACGCAGGAACGACTGATCGAACGCCTCCCGGCCCATGGCGCCCACATCGTGCGGCTGGATGCCGACTGGCAAGTGATCGAGCAGGAGGCCGGCGACAATCCCGTCAGCGGCGTCACCGGTGCGAATCTCGCGTATGTGATGTACACGTCCGGATCGACAGGGCAACCGAAAGGGGTCCCGGTCGAGCACGCCAGTGTGGTGCATCTGTTTGCGGTCCTGCTCCCCGTGTTCGGGTTCCAGAGCTCGGATGTATGGACCTTCTCCCACTCCTACGGTTTCGACGTGTCCGTCTGGGAGATTTTCGGCGCGCTGTTCTCTGGCGGGCGCCTTGTCGTCGTGCCTCAGCGTGTCGTGCAGTCTCCAGGTGACCTCTACCGCTTGCTGCACACGCAGCAGGTCACGGTCCTCTATCTCACTCCAGCGGCAATGCACCAGTTGGTGCAGGCGTGCGACGACATCACGGCCTTACGCTTGCGCATCGTCATCGCGGGTGCCGACGCGTTCCCCTCCTCGCTGGCCGCCGACCTGCTGAAGTGGAACCTGCCGGTGTGGAACTTCTACGGCCCGACGGAGTGCACGATCTGGGCGGTCATCAAGCAGGCTGAGCTCACCGATGTGCGATACAACACGGTGCCCATCGGCAAGCCGATCGCGGACATCGACGCGTATGTGCTCGACGACGATCTGCAGCCCGTTCCGACGGGCACGGCCGCCGAACTGTACCTTGGCGGCGCTGGCCTGGCGCGCGGGTATTTCAAACGAGCTGCGCTGACGGCCGAGAAGTTCATCCCGGACCCTTTCAGTGCAGAGCCTGGCGCACGCCTCTATAGAACGGGCGACCTCGCGCGATTGCTCGAGAATGGAGACATCGAACATCTGGGACGTATCGATCACCAGGTAAAGCTGCGGGGATTTCGCATCGAGCTCGGCGAGATCGAGGCGGTGCTCGGGGAGAATCCGGCGGTGGACGAGTGCGTAGTCGTCGCGCGCGAGGATGAACCCGGCCAGAAGCGGCTGGTCGCCTACATGACGGCGATTGCCGGACTCGACCTGCGCATCAGGGACCTCCGCGAGCTGGCGAAAGTAAAACTCCCCGACTACATGGTGCCGTCGGCGTTCGTGATCCTCCCCGAGTTGCCGCTGACGCCGAACAAGAAAGTGGACCGCCGTGCGCTTCCGGCGCCAAATCGCGTGCGGCCCGAATACGCCGGACCGTGGGTGGCGGCACGAACCCCCACCGAAGAAGCGCTGGCCGAGATATGGGCCGCGGTCCTGTGCCTCGACCGTGTGGGCGTGCACGACAACTTCTTCGAGCTCGGAGGCCATTCGCTGCTGGCCACGAGAATGATCTCGCGCGTGCGAGACAGGTTCGACGTGGATTTGCCTCTCTGTGACATTTTCGAGTCCCCGACGCTTGGCCGGCTGGCCGAGGCGGTCGGCCGCGCGCCGCGAACAGACCCCGACAGTGCCTCGCGTGCCATTTGCAAGGCACGTCGCGGCGGCCCTCTCCCGCTCTCCTTTCCGCAGGAGCGGGTGTGGTTTCTGCAGCAGCTGTTTCCCACGACCGTCGCCTACCAGTTTCAGGCAACGTTGCGATTCACAGGTCACCTCGACGTGCCCGCACTAGAGCGCAGCCTGACGGCGATCGTGGCTCGTCATGAGATCTTTCGCACCACGTTTCCCGCCATCGATGGACAGCCGGTCCAGGAGATCCACGATCCGTGGCCAGTGCGCCTCGACGTGATCGATCTCGAGCCCCTTCCCGATGTCGAACGGTCCGCAGCTGCCGACCGAGCGGTTCGCGGCGAACTCCAATACCGGTTCGATCTCACCAGACTGCCGCTCGTTCGCTGGGTGCTGTTCCGGTTCAACCAGGACGACCACTTGTTGCTCCACATCGAGCACCACCTGGTCCACGATGGCTGGGCGTTCAACATTTTCCTCGCTGACCTGATGACGTTGTACCGGTCGTTCGCGGCGGGCAAACCGTCACCCTTGCGCGATCTACCGCTCCAGTTCGCGGATTTCGCCGTGTGGCAGCGGCAATGGATGCAGGGCGAGGTGGCCACCGCGCAGCTGGACTACTGGCGAACCGCACTCTCCGATGTGCCCCCGGTGCTCGACTTGCCCGCCGATCGTCCCCGCCCGGCCGTGCAAGGCCTGCACGGCTCCTCGCTGCGAATCGAGATGCCTCTCGAACTCTGCGAATCAGTGAGGCGCCTGAGCCGCCAGCAGGGGGTAACCCTCTTCATGACGTTGCTCGCGGCGCTGGAACTCCTGCTGCAGCGGCTCACGTCGCAGAACGACTTCTGCGTCGGATCTGGTATCGCGAACCGCCGCTGGCCGGAGACCGAGAGCCTGATCGGGATGCTCGTCAACACGATCGCGCTGCGCGCTGATCTAACGGGCAATCCGACCTTTCCGGAATTACTCGGCCGGGTCCGGCAAGCGACCATCGATGCCTATACGCATCAGGACCTGCCCTTCGACACGCTGGTCGACACCCTCCAGCGAACGAGAGACCTGAGCCGGAACGCCCTCTTCCAGGTGATGTTCAACTTCCACGACGCCCCGCTGCCGGAGCTGAGTCTGCCGGGTCTCACGGTCGACCTCGTCGAAGTGCTGAGTAACCGGACGGCCAAGTTCGACCTGAATCTGATCGTGATCCCGCGATCGGAACAGCGCGCGGGATCGACGTCGCGCACCGGACCCTCCGGAATCACGATCATCTGGGAGTACAACACGGAGCTCTTCGACGAGGCCACGGTCCGGCGTTTCGAGCGGCACTACCAGACGGTCTTGGAACAGCTCGTGGCCGACCCGACGCGGAGGATTGCCGACATTCCAGTGTTGACAGACGCGGACCGGCGGCAACTCCTCGGCCAGTGGAGCGGCCGCACGCGTGAGTTCCCGCGTGAGGCCTGCATCCACGAACTGTTCGCGCGGCAGGCGGAACAGACGCCCGGCGCGACCGCCCTCGCCTGCGACGACCGTCAGGTCAGTTATGCCGAACTGAATCAGAGAGCGAATCAGCTGGCTCACTTCCTGCGGAGCCGCGGCGTCAGAGCTGATGTCCCGGTGGGCGTGTGCCTCGACCGATCGGTTGACATGGTCGTGGCGCTGCTGGGAATTCTGAAGGCGGGGGGGGCGTACGTGGCCGTCGATCCCACCCATCCGAAGGAGCGCTCGAGCCTGCTGCTGTCTGACGCCGGGATCGAGGTGCTGCTCACGGAAGAGAAATTGCGCGGGCATGTTCCGGCGCAGATCCCAGACGTGATCTGCCTCGACACCGTGTGGCCCGACGTCCAGAAATTCAGCCACGACGATCCGGGACGGACCGCCGACGCGCAGAACATCGCGTACGTCATGTACACCTCAGGCTCGACGGGGACACCGAAAGGTGTCAGCGTCACGCACCGCAGCGTCGTGCGTCTGGTCAGGAACACCGACTACGTGCACTTCGGTCCTGACGAGATCTTTCTGCAGCTCGCTCCGGTCACGTTCGACGCGTCCACGTTCGAGATCTGGGGGGCGCTCCTCAACGGCGCGCGGTTGGAGATCATGCCGCCCGGCGCACTCACCCTCGGGGAGCTCGGCGCGGCGCTCCGCCGCCGGAAGGTCACGACCCTCTGGCTGACCTCCGGCCTCTTTCAACAGATGGTCGACAGCGAACTCGACAGCCTTCGCGGCGTGTGCCAGCTTCTCGCCGGGGGGGACGTCCTTTCGCCGCCGCATGTCGAAACTGTCCTCCGCGAGTTGAAGGGTTGTCAACTGATCAACGGATACGGTCCCACCGAAAACACCACCTTCACGTGCACGTATCGGTTCGGCGCGGGGGAGCGATTCGCCGGCAGCGTGCCGATCGGCGCCCCGATCGCCAATACCGATGTCTACATCCTGGACAACAGGCTGGAGCCGGTTCCGATCGGCGTGGCTGGCTCGCTGTACGTGGGAGGGGACGGCCTCGCGCGCGGATACCTGACCGACGCGGCATTGACGGCTGAAAAGTTCGTTCCGCATCATTTGTCCTCCGAGCCCGGCCACCGCCTCTATATGACCGGCGACCAGGCGCGCTTCCTGCCGGGCGGCGCGATCGAGTTCCTGGGTCGGTCCGACAGGCAGATCAAGATTCGCGGCTATCGCGTCGAGCCGGGCGAGATCGAATCCATTCTTGCGCGTCATCCCCAGGTGCGAGAGTGCGCCGTGTCCGCCCGCGGCGATGGAGCGGCGGACAAGCGGCTGGTCGCCTTCATCGTCAGCCACAACGGCTCGTCGCTCGACACCACCGTGCTGCGCGCATTCCTGCAGACGCACCTGCCCGACCACATGATGCCGGCGCAGTTCGTCCCTCTCGAGCGGTTGCCGCTGACTCCCAATGGCAAGCTGGACCGACGGGCGCTGCCCCGCGCGGAGCAGGACGGAACGGCGAGCGCCGAAACGTTCGTCGCGCCGCGCACGCCCGCGGAGGAGCTGCTGGCGGGAATCTGGGCTACGCTGTTGAAGCTGCCTCGCGTCGGTGTCAACGACGATTTCTTCGAGCTGGGCGGACACTCGCTGGTGGCCACCCGCGTCATGGCTCGCGTGCGCGATGCCTTTCAGGTTGAATTGCCGCTGCGCGCGCTGTTCGACGCGCCGACGGTGGCGCAACTGTGCGAGGTGATCGAACAAATCAGGAGCCGTGGGGCGCAACCCGGGCTTCGCGCGATCACTCCCATCTCGAGGAACCTGCACCAGGTCAAGACCCCGGGTCCCGAGGTCTGAAGGGCATGGAAGACGCGCCGTTCATCTGCCCCACCTCCTTCGCACAGCAGCGACTGTGGTTTCTAGAGCAGCTGGACCCGGGTAAGAGCGTCTACACCATTCTGTATGCAGTCCGCTTCGAGAGCCGCATCGACCTGCGCGCGCTGACCCCGAGCGTCAACGAGATTGTTCGGCGGCACGAGTCGCTCCGGACACGCTTCGCGACGGTCGACGGCCAGCCGATGCAGGTAATCGATCGCGAATCGAACTTTGCCCTTCAGGTGGCCGATCTCTCGGGACTTCCCAAGTCGGAACAGGATCGCGCCATTCAGCGGGAGGCGGAGCGAGAGGGCACGGAACCCTTCGACCTGAGCGCAGGTCCCCTGTTCCGCGCGCGCCTCTTGCTGCTCGGAGCGGAACATAGCGTCCTCCTCATCACAGTGCACCACATCGTGATCGACGGATGGTCGGTGGGCGTCGTCTTTCAGGAACTGGCGGCGTTGTACGAAGCGTTTTCGAACCACCGACAGTCTCCGCTGCCTGAGCCCGAGGTGCAGTACGCCGATTATTCGGTGTGGCAGCGGGACTCGCTGCAGGCCGGGGCTCTCGAGGATCAGGTCGCGTTCTGGAAGACGTTGCTGGCAGGAGCGCCGGCTGCTCTGGACATGGCCACGGACCGGCAAAGACCGGCCGTTCAGTCGTTCGAGGGGGCAAGGCGCTACGGCGAGCTTCCGGCCGCCTTGACCGATCGACTGCGGGCGTTCAGCCGTCGCGAACGGGCGACACTGTTCATGACGCTGCTCGCGGCGTTCGACGTGCTGCTCTGGCGCTACAGCGGGCAGGAGGATATTGTCGTCGGGACGCCACTCGCCGGACGAGTCCGTTCTGAACTGGAGGGCATTGTCGGATTGTTCGCCAACACCTTGCCGATTCGGACCGACTTGACCGGTAACCCCGGCTTTCGAGAGCTCCTGCGACGCGTGCGCGAAGTGGCGCTCGATGTCTACGCGCACCAGGACGTACCGTTGGACCGGCTGGTCGAAAAGCTGCGGCCCGAGCGGAGTCTGAGTCACGCGCCGCTGTTTCAGGTCGTGTTCGCACTCGAGAACACGCCCCAGCCGCTGAACCTCCCCGGTCTGAGCATGACGTGGATCGAAGTGGACCGCGGCACGGCCCGGGCCGACCTGTCGCTGTTCGCGAGCGACAAGGGCGCCGGCGTCACCTGCATGTGGGAGTACAGCACGGACTTGTTCGATCACGACACGATCGAGCGGATGATGCTGAACTATCAGGCCGTCCTGGAGAGTGTCCTCGACAACCCTGACGTGCCGATTGGCTCCCTGTCAACGTGCGCGGCGGCGGAGCGGCGGCGGCTGGTGGTGGAGTGGAATGCCCTCAGGACAGAGCCAGCGCCGGCCGGCTGCATGCAGGAGGTGTTCGAAGACCAGGCCGAGCGAATGCCCGACGCATTCGCCGTCGTGTGCGGGACGGAGCGGCTCACCTATCGCCAGTTGAACGCGCGTGCCAATCAGCTGGCCCACTACCTGCGGGCGCGTGGCGTGCGGCCCGAGACCCGGGTCGGTGTGTGCCTCGAGCGGTCAGCCGCGATGATCGTCTCGCTGCTCGCCGTGCTCAAGGCCGGCGGATCCTACGTGCCCCTCGATCCCGGCTATCCGGCCGACCGGCTGGCCTTCATGCTGAGAGACTCGCGCGTGTCAGTCCTCATCACCGAGCGCCGCTGCCTGGACGCGCTGCCGCCGCAGGTCGCGCACACGATCTGTATCGATGACGATG
This sequence comes from Acidobacteriota bacterium, assembly GCA_031431095.1. Lineage (GTDB taxonomy): Bacteria > Acidobacteriota > Vicinamibacteria > Vicinamibacterales > 2-12-FULL-66-21 > JAICSD01. The sequence goes on from JANPCT010000829.1 coordinate 13,636, forward strand.
CCGCGATTGCCGGTGAAAGCACGGCAAATCTGTCGAGCGGCGTCACTCCTGACAATCTCGCCTACGTGATCTACACATCGGGGTCGACCGGGCGGCCAAAGGGAGTCGAAGTTACGCACGGTTCCGTGGTGCATCTCTTCACCGCCACGAGAGAGCCGCTCGGGTTCCGCGACGGAGACGTCTGGACCGTCGTCCATTCCAGCGGTTTTGATCTCTCCGTCTGGGAAATCTGGGGCAGCCTGCTGCAAGGGGGCACGCTCGTCGTGGTGCCACTGCCGGTCGTCCAATCGCCAGCGGACCTCTTCGCAGTCGTCCGTCGGGAAGCCGTGACGATTCTCAGTCAGACCCCCTCCGCGCTGCGCGCGCTTCTCGCTGCGCGCCAGCAGGCGCTGGCCAGCGACTCCCGCGACTGGAGCGTGCGTCTGATCGTCTGCGGCGGAGATGCGCTCGACGCGGACCTGGCGGCCGACCTGAAGCGGCTGGACACTCCGGTGTGGAATTTCTATGGTCCGACGGAGGCGACGGTGTGGGCCACATGCGGGCCGATCGACGCCGCCGAATCCGACCTTCCCTCGTCGATCGGTCGTCCCATTGCCGACATCGAGGTATACCTTCTCGACGACCGGCATCAGTTGGTGCCCATCGGCGTGCCCGGAGAGTTGCTGATTGGCGGCGTTGCCCTGGCTCGCGGGTATCTGGACCGCCCCGAACTCACGGCCGAAAGATTCATTCCCCATCCTTTCAGCGAACGGCCCGGTGCACGCCTGTATCGCACCGGGGATCTCGGCAGGTACCGGGCGGGCGGCAACCTGGAGTTCCTCGGCCGGCTTGATCATCAGGTGAAGCTGCGTGGCTTTCGGATCGAGTTGGGCGAAATAGAAACGCTCCTCAGCCAGCATCAGGACGTCGCGCAAGCGGTCGTACTGGTGCGAGGCAACCGATCGGATACCAGGAAACTGGTCGCGTACATCGTTCCGCAAGGCCGCACGCCCAATCTGGACGACCTGCGGAGGCTCCTGCGCCAGTCGCTGCCGGACTACATGGTGCCGTCGGCTTTCGTGATGCTCGACACGATGCCGCTGACACCCAACCGGAAAGTGGACCGCACGGCGCTGCCGGCGCCGGACGCGTCCGCGGCATCGCCGACGGGCCTGGCTGAAGCGCCGCGGAATCTCGTCGAGGACATGCTCGCTCAGATCTGGGCGAAGGTATTGGGCTGCGACGTCGTCGGCGTTCACGACAACTTCTTCGCCATCGGCGGGCATTCACTGCTGGCCGCGCAGGTGATATCGCGGGTGCGGGACGGCTTCGACGTCGAGCTGCCGTTGCGGGCGATGTTCGAGTCACCGACGGTCGCAGGGCTGAGCGAGATCCTCAGCCGGATCATCGCGAGGCAAGAGGGGCTCCACGCCGCGCCGCTCGTGCCGGTGTCGAGAGCCGAGCGCCTGCCACTCTCGTTCGCGCAACAACGTCTCTGGTTCCTGGATCAACTGGAGCCGGGCAATCCGTTCTACAACATCGCGCGCGCGATTCGGCTACGCGGCGCCCTCGACGTCGAGGCGCTGGCGCACGCGATGACCGAGATCGTCAGGCGCCATGAATCTCTGCGCACCACGTTCGGCGCCGAGCACGGCATCCCGTTTCAAATCATCAACGCTCCGGCGCCCGTGCCGCTCATCCCGATCGATTTGACGGCCGTGCCCGCATCGGAGCGTGAGGCTGAAGCGCGGCGAGCGGCGGCGGAGAACATCCGTCAGGTGTTCGATCTCTCGCGCGACCTGCTTCTGCGCGCCAGCGTGGTGAAGATGAGCGCCGACGATCATGTGCTGGTGATCACGACGCACCATGTCACGTCGGACGGCTGGTCGCTGGCGATTCTGTTCCGCGAATTGACGACGCTCTACGATGCCGCGGTCGGCGGCAGCGGGTTGGCGTTGGCGGAATTGCCGATTCAGTACGCCGACTTCGCGGTGTGGCAGCGCCAGTGGTTACACGGTGAAGTGCTGGATCGACTGACAGCGTTCTGGCGAGAGGAGCTCGCGGGCGCGCCCGCCGTCATCGAGCTGCTGGCGGACACGCCGCGGCCGCCGCTGCAGACGTTCCGGGGTGCGCGCGAGCCACTGGTGTTCTCGCCGATGCTCAGCGACGCGTTGAAGGCGCTGAGTCGAGCGCAGGGCGCGACGCTCTTCATGTCGTGCCTGGCCGGTTTTCAGCTCTTGCTGTCGCGCTACACCGGCCGGCACGACCTGATTGTCGGCACCGACGTCGCCGGCCGCAATCGCGTCGAGATCGAGCCGCTCATCGGCTTCTTCACGAATTTGATCCCGCTTCGCACGAAGCTGACGGGCAATCCCACATTCTCGGAACTGCTGGCGAGGGTACGCACGGCTACGCTGAACGCGTATGCGCACCAGGACCTGCCGTTCGACAAGTTGGTCGAGGCGGTGAAGCCGCCGCGCGATCGCGCCCGCAACCCTCTCGTGCAGATCCTGCTCGTCATGCAGAACGAGGCGCGGCAGCCGTTCGCCCTGACCAATCTGCACGTTTCCCGATTTGATCTCCCGATCGAGAGCTCTCGTTTCGACCTCGTGTTGTTCTTGCACGAAGGGCCTGACCTCGGTGGCATGTGGCTGTATAATCCCGATCTCTTCGAGGCCGCGACGATCGCTCGCATGTCGGCCCATTTCCGGACGTTGCTCACTGCCATCGTCCGCGACCCGTCGGCGCGACTGGCTTCGTTCGAACTCCTCGGCGCGGAAGAAGCAAAGCAGAAGCACATGGAAAAGACAGAACAGCAACACGCCCAGGCCAGCCGACTTCGCAACATGCGGCGCAAGAGCGTCGATCTCTCGCAGCTGCGCGGCGTGAAGACCCGACACTTACAGCCGAACCAGCTGTTGCCCCTGGTGATCGAACCCGATACCGTGGACGTCGATCTCGTCGAATGGGCTGCAGTCAACCAAGAGTTCGTCGAGACGAATCTTCTGCAGCACGGCGCCGTGCTGTTTCGCGGATTTGCTGTGGAGTCGGCGGCCGCGTTCGAGAAGGTGGTCTCTGCAGTTTGCCCGGATATGTTCGATGAGTATGGCGACCTGCCGCGCGAGGCGGAAGGGGGCAAAGTCTACAGCTCGACGCCGTATCCCGCCGATGAAACCATCCTGTTTCACAACGAGGGCTCGCACCAGCAGCGCTGGCCGATGCGCATTTCGTTTTACTGCGTCAAAGCAGCGCCGCAGGGCGGAGAGTCGCCGATTGTCGATTGCCGCAGGATGTATCAGGCGCTGAATCCGGTCGTCCGTGACCGGTTCGAGCGGCTGGGGGTGATCTACGTCCGCAACTTCACGGACGGTCTGGACGTCAGTTGGGAGCATTTCTTCAACACCGGCGATCGCGCCGCCGTCGAGGCGGCCTGCCGCGCGAGTGCGATCGACCTTGAGTGGACGGGCAAGAACGGCCTGCGGACGCGCCAACGTTGTCCGGCGGTCGTCACCCATCCGCGTACGGGTGAAATGGTGTTCTTCAATCAGGTGCAGCTGCATCACCCTTCGTGCTTGTCCGCCGCCGTGCGCGAGTCGCTGCTGTCGATGGTGG
>JANPCT010000830.1:0-2730 GCA_031431095.1 Acidobacteriota bacterium
CCAAGCGCGCGATGGCGCGGGGTCGTCCGGCCAGCTCCTCGACCGCGATCCCCGCGAGCAGCGACAGTGCCGCTGACGGCAGGTACAGGTAGCGCGCCCCTTCGGTGAGCGCCGAGATTGGCAGCAGCGCCGCCAGCAGGAATGCACCGAGGAACCACATCCTGCCGTCATCGACGAGCCGGCGCCACGCGGCCGCGAGCGCCAGTGCTGCGAACGTGATCGCGATCGCGCCGCCGAGCCAGTACCTCGTCGCGTCCACGTCGAGGTAGAACGGCACCGCGGACACATCGAGCACGGGTGAGACGAGGTTGAAGAGGGCGAATCCCGCTACGGCAAGCTTCTCCGCGGCGAGACCGCCGATTGGGCCGACGGCGGCGGCGACTGCGGCCGCTGCGACCACGGCAAGCGTCGCACCGAGCACGGCGCCCCGATGTCCGCGGAGCTTGTCGCAAACGCGAAGCCATCGACTGCCCGCGAGCCACAGCACGAGGCCGAGAATCACCAGGAACGCGATCAACTTGGGCAGCCTGCTGGCGCCGCCGACCGCAGAGACCCCACCGCCCACGTGACGCAGTACCGCGTACAGCGCCAGCGCGCCCACCCACGGCGCGACACGGCGGAGGGCATCGGCCGCTGTGGCGCGCCGCGCGAAGACCGAGAATCCGGCGGCGGCGATCGGCAAGGCGACCGCCGACTCCTTCGAGAGCAGGGCGCCGAGAAACAGCAGCGGCGCGCCGAGCGTGGAGCCTGTACCGCCGCGAACCATCCAGCAGAGGGCCGCCAGGGAGAAGCACGTCGCCAGCAGATCGAACCGCGCCGATATCCAGACCACTGCCTCGTGGTTCGACGCGTGCACCGCGAACAGCAACGCGGCGGCGGGCCCCGCCATGGTGCGCGGCGACAGCGCGCGTCCGATCAGCAGCACGAACACCGTGCTCGCTGCGTGCAGCAGCACGTTCGTCAGGTGAAACTGCCGTGCATCCGCGCCCGCGATGCTCCAGTCAACCGCGTGCGCGACGAAACCGATCGGCCGGTAATACTCGAAGAACTCGCCGCGGAAGAAACGCAGCACGTCGCCAGGGCTTGCGAGCCCGCGCAGCCTGTGCAGAATCATGAAGTCGTCGCCGACGAACTGTGACTGCAGCGCCGGCCAGTAGATCGCGATCGCGACGGCGGCCGAGAGGGCGGCAGCCGTCCGCGTTGTCATGCCGCGGGCTTCCGGCAGGCGACGTGATACCCGCTGGTCATGATGCCGTGCTCGGGCGAGCGGCGGCGGCTGTCGCCATATTCGCGCGTGATCAGAAACGAGAATGGCCGTGCCACTTGCGCGGCGATCAGCCACAACGCGCGCAGCGGCGTCCAGCCGAGCGTTTCCGCCTGCATCCCCAGCCGCTGCAGCAGTACCGCGAGCGTGCCCACACTGTCGGTCTCTTCGCGCAGTTCCACGATGTCGAATCGGCGAAGCAGATGCCGCAGGCCGTACTTCGTGTAGCGGAAGTAATCATGCGGCGCGTCGTGCAGCGGGAACAGAAACCGCGTCGTCAACAGCAGCTCGCCGCCCGGCTCGAGGACACGGTACATCTCGTCGATGGCTTTCTGCGGTTCCGGCAGGTGCTCGAGCACTTCGGTGCAGAGCACGACCGCGAACACTCCGTCGCGGATCCCCAGCGCCTGCGCGTCACCGATGATGCGCACACCCGCGCCCGGCTTGATGTCGAGCCCGACACGGGCGGGGAAGTGCGCCGCGTAGGGGCCGATCTGCGCGCCGATGTCGAGCGTGCGGCGTCCGGTCGCGTGCGACGCGATGAAGCGATCGAGCGTGACGCGGGTCAGCTTGCCGGAGAGGGCGCGGCCAATCCTGCTGAAGAGGGGCATCGCCTGTGTCAGGCGTTCGTCCCGACGATGGCGTAGTCGAGGAAGGTGAACAGGCGGGCGTTGAGCTTCTCGACATTGGCGTTGAACGTTTCGAGCAAGGCCGGGGACGGCGCGTCGTTCCCGCCGAGGGCCTGGAGCTTGTCGGGTCCGGGCACCGGCGAACGGTATTCGATCCGCGCCGCGGTAAAGCCGCTGGCGAGCACGAGGTAGCGCAGCGTCTCGGGATGCAGCGGCCATACGTGCGTGATGTCGCGGATGAAGCTTTCGAAGAACGCCACCCAGCACGCCGGATTGAGCGTCTCGAGCACGATGGGCGCGCCCGGCCGCAGCTTGTGGTGCGCGAGCTCGAGGAACGCGAGCAGGTACTCGGGTTGGAGGTGCTCAACGACTTGCGCCGCGAACAGTCCACCGAGTGAGGCATCCGGGAGACCCTTCAGGTAAGAGACGACGTCGGCCTCGGCCACTTCGAGTCCCCCGGCCCGGCAGCCCTCGACCATTTCGTGGTTCAGGTCCAGCCCGCGAGCGCTGAGGCCGCGCGCCTGGAGCAGCTCGAGGAACTCGCCGCGCCCACAGCCGACGTCGAGGATGTCGGCCGCGCCGTCGAAGTATTGCAGGTAGCTCTCGAGCCGTTCGCGGATCACGTCGCGCGATCCGCGGAACTCGTTCTCGAAGCCGACATACTTGTAGGCGTCGAGCGCTGGTGCAAAGGCGCCGGCCGCGGGAGCGATGGGTGCGCCCTGCCTTGGCGCGCTCGCGTCACCGGGAGAAGGCGCGATCGCGCCGCCGGGAAGTGGCGTGGTCGCGCCGCCGGGCGCTGTCGCGTTGGCGTCGCCGCCGGGCGACGGTCGCGCCGCC
>JANPCT010000831.1:0-7054 GCA_031431095.1 Acidobacteriota bacterium
CGAGCAGCGACGATGCGCCCCACCAGGCCGCGGCGACGAGGACGCCGGCGCCGATCAGTCCGGCGGTGACCCCGGAGGACGCGACCAGCGCGATCACCAGTGTGCCTGCGAGCAGCACGAGCGCCAGGTCGACCAGCGCTCCGAGTCCAGGGCGATGGACGAAGTCCCGCTGCAGGAGATTGTCCATTGTCGTCGCCTGAACTTCGACGCCGACGAACTGCGTATCGAGCGGGGTCGCCACCACCTCACGCGTGCCGAGTGCGCTCGTGCCGACGACGACAATCTTGTCGCGGAGCGTGCCGGCAGGCACGGTGCCGCTGAAGACGTCAGCCGCCGAGACGTAGGGGAACGCTCGCTTCTTGCCGCGGAAGCCAAGGAGGAGATTGCTGCGGCCGTCGAGCGGAACCACCATATCGCCGAGCGTCAACGTTGCCGCGTTGGCGTTGGCGGTGCGCAGCACCGCGCCGGCGGCGCCGGTTGCGGCAATGACCGCCGCAAGCGCGAGACTTGGATAGACCCGACCTCCGTGCTCCACGACGAGAGGGACACGCCTGAGGATTCCATCCGCGTCCGGTGCGGCGTTGAGGAACCCCGAATGCGGTGCGGCCGCTGCCAGCCCCGGCAAGTTACAGACGGTGCCGGTTGCATGAAAGAACGGCGCACCCTCTTGTACTCCAGGCGCGCTGACCAGCGTCAGCGCCAGCGGTTGCACCACGCACGGACGCACCGGCCCCGCGGCTGGATCGAAGGTGAACCCATAACCAAGCACGACGCCGCTGTCGTGCAGCACCGTTGCGAGCTGCTGATCGTTAGAGGGGCCGCCGCCCGGTGCCGCCAGTGCGTCGCCACCGTACCGATCCGACTCGGCGAAGATGACGTCCACCGCGATGACCGCGGCGCCGGCCGCGCGCAATGCCGTGATCAGCCGGCCGACGACATCACGCCGCCACGGCCACTGGCCGACAGCGGTGAGGCTGCGGTCGTCCACGTCCACGATCGCGACGCGGCCCGCCGGCGGCCGTGTTCCTGCCGTGCGCACGACGACGTCGTACGAGGCGTCGTCGACGCGGACGAACGCCGCCGGGCGGTACGCCGCCAGCGACGCCGCGACGAGGATCGGCACGACGCCGCTGAGGAACACCAGTCGGCGCCGCTGCTGTTTACGATGGATGGCCAACGCCGCGCTACCTGACGGTAATCTCGACGCGGCGGTTGCGCGGCTCAGGGGTGTTGTCGCGCGTTCGGACTATCGGGTCCCCTTCGCCGTGCGACGTAACGTCCACGGTGGATGGCGCCAGCCCCGCCTGCAGCAGGATGTCGCGGACGCGCATGGCGCGCTTCAGGCCGAGCGCCACGTTGGACTTGCGATCGCCCATGGTATCGGTGTGTCCCGCGATCATCACCTCTGGCACCGGGAGCGCCTTCACGGCTTGCAGGATTTCCGGAACCAGCGCGGCGGAAGTGTCGGTGAGGTTGTCGGACTCGAAGGCGAACTGCAGGATGTAATGCTTCGGCGTCGGCGGCAGCGCCGCCAGCGCGGCGCCGAAGACGCGGTTGACTTCGTCCTCTGAGAGTGTGGCGACCGGACCAGGCGCCGCGCCCGCCACGGATCTCAGCGACGCGCGCGGCGTCGAGAGATTGACCGATCCGAATTCATTGAAGACGCGGATCCGCCCGGTGACGCCGGTGTCGGGATCAGGAAGCAACGCGATGAGTGTCGGCGCCGTGGCCGAGGCGGGGGCCGTGGCAGGGGCAGCACGCTTCGATGCGCAGCCGGTGCACAGCCAGAGGGCCGCCAGCCACGGTGCCGGCGACGAGCGTCCGCGCCACCTGTGCATCACTTCAGATCGGCTCTGCTACGGTTCGATCCGGATCGCGACGGTCGTGCCGCGCACGCCGACAATTGCGGACGGCGCTTCGAGCCGCACGGCGTCCGGCGCCAGCTTGGCGATGCGGCCGGAGACATAGACGGATACGCCACGCACGAACTTGAGGACCATGCCGAGGCCGCCTTCCGCCGGCGCGTAGACGTAGCGATCGAGCTTCACTTCGCTGTTCGCGCCGAGCGACAGCCGGGTGTCGTCCTGCAGCGTGACTCCGAGCGCACCGTCGACGGTGCGCAGCGTGTCGGTTGCGAAGATGGGATCGCCCGGTTTTGCCACCCGGGTCGCGCCTTCGCGAACGACGAACGCCGTGCCCGACACAGTTTTGATGTGGCCGGCGGGCGTGGCTGCCTGGGCGGAGACGGGCGCGACGCCGAGCAGGAGCATGGCGGACACGATCGCGGGCCGGAGAGAGCCGCTCATTTGAGCCTCCAATGGTGCCGATTTGAATCAGCGCCTTACAAAACCGTGCGTCCCGGGCCGGCTGGCCTCGGGGTTTCCTAAACAAATGCGCAGGAGCCCTTTCCGGTGCACCGGGCGTGCCGGAAGGCCGCTGTCACCGGGCCTGCGTCCGGACCTCGGGATCTCTTTACCTGAAATCGCTGATCAAAAAAGCATCGCGCGTCTGCGTGCCTCGCACCAGCACGAGCTGCTTGCCGTCCGGGGAGATCGCGAAACGGAAGATCGACTCGCCGGTGTACTCCGTGATTTTTTCCGGCGCGCCGCCCGACAGCCGCTGCCGCCAGATGTTCTGGCGCTCGACGGTGGTGTAGAGCACGCTCGCCCCATCTGGCGACCACGCGACGGTCGTCGAACCCGTCGGCATGGCGACGCCAGGGAACATGGCAAGAGGGGGCCCGCCGGCAACGGGCAGCACGCCAATCGCCTGGCTGGTGTTCGGCGCCTGATAGAGACCAGCGATCGCGGTGCCGTCCGGCGACACCACGCTGCGGTCGAGCCGCTCGGCGACGAGCGTCGCCTCGCCGCCTGACGTCGAGACGCGATACGAGGACGGCGTCCCTGATTTTGAAGAGGAGAAATACAGCCACTTGGCGTCGCCGGGCATGCTCAGGACGCCCGGGTCGGACACGGGTGTCAGGAATCGTGGACTCGTGCCGTCGGCGTTGGCACGCCACAAGCCAAGCTGCCCGCCGCGCTGGCTGTAGAAGGCGATGAAACCGCCGTCCGGCGACGGGCACGGCCACAGGCTCTCACCGTCCGCGACCAGTTCGCGCCGATCCGAGCCGTCGGCCGCCATCGACCAGAGTTCCCGGTGATCGCGCACGTATGAGCCGAGGAGCAGCCGACGGGCGTCCGGCGTCCAGGCGATCCCGAAGAAACCGTCGCGGCGCAGTGTCGGCAGTTTCTTGAGCGCCGACGGATTGTCGAACGGCGCCGTCCAGATCCCGACGCTGGCGTCGAATCCAATCGTGACGAACCCGCGGCCGTCGGCGACGCTCTTGGCGATGCGATAGTCGACGAGATCGTTCGTGACGCGCCGTACGGCGCCGGACGGAAACGGCTGCAGATAGATCTGGCCGCCGAAGCCCGGAGCGCTCGTCCCGAACTGCCGGGCCACGAAAAGAAAGCCGCTGCCGTCGGGCAACCACTGGGTGAACGTGGCATCGCCGTAGCGCTCAGGGAAATCCGTCGTCGCGCCATCCGCGACAGCGATTGTGACCAGCCGCGCGTCCCGGGTCACGCCATTGCGCACGGCCGCGGAAATGCGCGTGCCGTCAGGAGACCACGACGGGTTGGCAAAGAAGCCGGGGGAAAAGGCGTCCGGCGCCGTGCGCGTCGCGAGCGGCTTCGCGTCGGACCCGTCGGCGTTCGCCACCATGACCGCGCTGAATCCCGGGCCCGGAAAGCTGCTGCGCAGGTAGGCGAAGCGGCGGCCGTCGGGCGAGAATGCCGCGCCGCTGTCCGCGCCTTTCACGATCACACGCGGCGTACCGCCAAGCGTGGGGATCTCGAACAGCGTGCCGTCCGGCAGATCACCCGATTTCAAGGTGTAGAAGATGGAGCGGCCGTCGTTCGAGAAGCCAAGTCCGAAGAAACCGACGACCGCCGGCGGGACCAGCTCAATCGGCCGCGTCCCCGACACTTGCCGTAACCAGAGCGTCTGGCGCCCGCTGTCCGATTCGACGTAGGCGAGATAGTTGCCATCCGGCGACAATGCCGCGTCGATGACGTTGCCGCTGTTGGTCAGCGTCTGGAAAGAAAGCTGATGCGGGGTCTCGCCGCCCGCGCCGCGGAATTTCCATATCGCAAATCCGCCGGCGCCGAGGATCAACAGTCCTGCGACGACGGCCGCGAGCGTGCGACCTGTCGAACGGCGCGCCGGGCCCGCCGCCGCGGTGACCGGGCCGGAATCCAGCTGACGGCGAAGATCGCGGAGATCGATCGCCAGCTCCTTCATCGAGTGGTAGCGCTCGTCGGGGTCTTTTGCGAGGCACTTGCGCACGATGCGCTGCAGCTCCGGCGGCGCCGCCGGCAGTCGTGAGGCAATCGGCGCCGGTTCGGCGTGAATGATCTGGTGCAGCGTGTCGACGATGGAATGGCCGGAGAAGGGGCGCACGCCCGTCGCCGTCTCGTAGATGATGCAGCCGAAGGAAAACACGTCGGACCGGTGATCGAGGGGTCGGCCCTGCGCCTGCTCCGGCGACATGTAGCCGGCGGTTCCCATCACCACGCCCGGAGCGGTGCCGGCGCTGACGGTCGGCGTGCCTTCCTCTCCGCTGAGGGCAGCGTCGCCCCGCAGTTTCGCGAGCCCGAAGTCCAGCACCTTGATATAGCCGCCGTCGGCGATCATCAGGTTTTCGGGTTTCAGGTCACGATGCACGACGCCGGCCGTGTGCGCAGCAGCAACCGCTTCGGCCGCCTGCGCGAGATACTCGAGAGACCGTTTCAGATCGAGGCGGCGCTCGTCGAGTACTGTCCGGAGCGTCGCTCCGGCCACCAGTTCCATGGCGATGTACTGCACCGCAGGTTCCGCGGCGGCCGCATCGCCCCGTTGCGGCACCACGCGCCCGATCTCGAAGATGGAGACGATGTGCGGGTGGTTGAGCGCCGAGGCGGTCCGCGCCTCCTGGATGAATCGCGCCAGCCGATCGGGGTCTCCGACGAACGTGGCGGGCAGGACCTTGAGCGCGACGCTGCGGCGCAGCTCGACGTCCTCGGCTCGATAGACCTCGCCCATGCCGCCTTTCCCGAGCAGCGGCCCGACGCGGTATCGGCCCAGGGTGGTGCCCGAGAGGTAACCGGTCGGCGTGGTCATGCGGCGACGCTATCTTAGCCGGTTGCGGGCGTGCGGGCGGTAGCCGGGCGTCTCGGGGGTGCGCGTGGACTAATCCTCGGCAACTGTCGCACGACAGATGTGCGCGTCGGCGCCATCCCCTCGACAAAAAAAGGCCGGCGAAAAAGCCGGCCCTGATCGTTGGTGCGAAGGGTGCCGACCGGAGTTCAGAGCATGCCGAATATGGATTTCGTCTTGCGCGCCTTCTCCCGGACGACGATCACGACGGGCTGGCTGAGGGCGCCAATGGTGCCGACGGTGCGCAACTCTTCAATTGCACCGTTGATGTCGTCGAGGAGCCGACCTTCTCCCTTGCGAAGCTGCTTGATCCGTTTGCGGCGCTGCTTGCCGAGATCAAGTACGACGGGCGCGGTTCGATCGGGCTTGTCGGAGGGCGTCATGTGCTCGGCAGGAACGGACGACGTCGTGGCGGCCATCAGTGTCTCCTCACCAGTTCAGAATGCGGCTCACTTCGAGCTCTTTGCGTGCTTTGTTGCCGGCCTTGCTGACGTTGGCCGCGATGTCCTTGAGCCATCCGTCCCGGCGCTTCCGGTTGGAGCGGCGGTGACGCGCCGCGTAGCTGCTGCCGTAGGCATCGTTGGCGTCAGCCACCGTGCGGATCAGGCGCTCGACCGGTTTCAGTCCCTTGGTCTGTTTCTTCTTCTTGCGGCGGCGGTCGAACAGGACGACGGGGCGGAGACTCCCGGTCACGTCGCGATCGAACACCGTAATGCGGCGAATTGCCCGGCTCAGTCTGGGAGTATCCATCTGGCACCTTTCACGGAGGCCGTCCGATTCGTAAAAGGGGACTTATAGCACGTCCCGCCGCCAGGGGACAAGGGGACGCGTGCACCTCCGACGTGCTTCTGGTATGTTCTTCGTTCCCCGAATGCTGTCGTCTCGGCTGATCCCCACGCGACTGATCGACCCGTCGCTGCGCCCAGCGATCGTCATCGCCGACGTGCGGCCGCCGTCCCGCCTGCGTACCGCGTCGGTGCTGCTGGCGCTCCTGACGTTCCTCTGCGCCATTGCGATACTGCGCCTGAAACGGAAACTCGACAGCGGCATCGCCGGCCAGTTGCTGCGCGAGCGCTTCGAGGAGCTGGGCGGCCTCTGGCTCAAGGCCGGCCAGTTGCTGTCGCTTCGCATCGACCTCTTCCCGCAGGCGTTCTGCCAGGAGCTCGCCAAGCTGCAGAACCGGTCGGTCGGCTTTCCCACGCCGCTGGCGCGCGCGATCATCGAAGCCGATCTCGGCGCGCCGATCGCGCAGTACTTCGACGAGTTCGGCGAGCGGCCGTTTGCCGTCGCCTCCATCGGCCAGGTCTACCGCGCGCGCCTGCGTCAGGAGGGCACCTACGTCGCCGTCAAGGTGCAGAAGCCCTACGCGCCCGAGATGTTCGCGCGTGACCTGGTCTTCATCCGCTGGTTTGTCCGGCTGCTGCAGGTGCTCCGCTTCCGCAAGCACATGCGCTGGGATCTGGGCTACCAGGAACTCTGCGAGGTGATGAAAGAGGAGCTGGACTTCCATTACGAAGCGTCGTCGATCCGGCGCATGCGGAAGTCGCTGCGCGGCCACCGCATCTACGTGCCGCGGCTGTACTCGCGCTATTCGTCGCGCCGCGTCCTCGTGACCGAGTTCATTCACGCGGTGCTGATGGCCGACTACATCAAGGTCGCCGACACCGATCCCGAGAAGCTCGCCACCTGGCTGAACGATAACGGCGTCGACCCGCGCAAGGTGGCCAAGCGGCTGATCCACTCGATTTTCCGGCAGCTCCTCGAAGACAACCTGTACCACGGCGATCTGCATCCCGGCAACATCGTCCTGCTGCGCAACAGCCGCATCGCCTTGATCGACTTCGGCGCGACGAACTTC
>JANPCT010000832.1:0-6585 GCA_031431095.1 Acidobacteriota bacterium
GTCACCTGTGGATGAGGAGGGGCGAGCCGATGTCCGCCGCGCCTTCACACAATTGAAGCCGCGCGAGCGCGCGTTGCTCTGGCTGGCCTACGCGCAGGGCTCCTCGCACAGCGAAATCGCCGAGGTCCTCGGTCTGAAAACGGGCAGTATCAAGCTACTGCTCTTCCGCGCACGGCGGCGGCTTGCCGCCACACTGCAGCGCTAGGTGATCGACGTGAACCCAATGAACCGCAGACAGGAGCCGGACCCGAGCGATAGCGAGATCGAGGCGATCGTCGCCAACGCCATCGCCGCGGAAGCGGCGCTCGCGCGGCGCGAGGCAACGCCCCCTTCATCGGCCATCGTCTGGTGGCGCGCCCAGTTGCGCGCCCGCCAGGAAGCGGCGCGCGCCGCCGACCGTCCGATCACCATCGTCCACACCCTGGCGATCGCATGTGCCGCGGGACTCTCGCTGAGCCTGATCGGCACCGCGATCGCCGCTGTGCGGGGCTCATCGGGCTGGCTCGTCGACGTCTACCGCTCGCTCACCGCCGCCGCCGCTCCCCTTGTATCGATCGACCTGACCAGCCGCTGGGTGACGTTGCCGATGACCGCGATGCTCATATCTGCACTGGTGGCGTCGGTTGCCGCTTACGTCATCTTCATAGACGAGTAATCCGGCGGGCCGACCCCGTCCTGACGTTCACCCTGCCTTCCGGTGCCGGATTCGTAACCGCGATTGCAATTCCGCGTGTCCGCATGCTGACACCGGCCGCGTCCCGCCACAATCCGCCGCCCGGCGCTGGCACCACCGTTGCCTTGATCGAGGACAACCTAAGGGAGGTTACATGCTCTGGATTCTTGCGCTTGTAATGGGCGGGCTCGGCTTCGGCTATGTCACGGTGCGTCGTCGTCGCAAGGCCGATCACAAGGCGGCGTAGCGTTCAGCGCTTCTCGAGCAGCGAATTGGCGATGACCTGCCCGGGGCGGGCATCCGTCTGCGTACCCTGATTGACGACGATGGCGCCGTTGACGAGAACGTAGGGGATGCCCGTCGCATAGCCGTGCGGCTTTTCGAAGGTCGCGGTATCGGCAACGGTTTTCGGATCGAAGACGACCAGATCCGCGGCGTAGCCGACGCGCACGATGCCGCGGTTCGCCAGCTTGTAATGTGCCGCCGGGAGCGAGGTCATCTTCCGGACCGCCTCCTCGAGTGAGATGACGCGGCGCTGACGCACGTAAGTGCCGAGCACGCGCGCGTTGTCGCCGTAGCCGCGCGGATGCGGTACCCCTTCACCAAACGACAGGACACCGCTGTCGGACGCCACCGACACCTGCGGATGCCGCATGATCCGATCGACGTCGTCGTCGCTCATTAAGTGATAGACCATCTGCGCGCCGCCGCCCAGCATCAAGTCCCGCGCCGCCTCGAACTGCGCGTCGGCCGAGCCGCCGCCCTTCGTTCGCTGCGCGATCTGCAGCATCGACAGGCCATTGAGCGACGCATCCGGACGGTAGAGCGCGACGATGGCGAACGACAGATCGCGCAAGCCGCGCTCGTCGAGCAGGGCCGCCATCTCGCTCTTGATCTTCGCCCACGTCGCCGGCGTATTGAGCCGCTCGGCGATCTTCGTCTGCCCGCCTTCGAGCACCCATGAAGGAAAGCGAATGCCGAGCCCGGAGCTCGCAGCGGTGTAGGCGTATTGGTCGGCGCGCACGTCAACGCCCCGCAGGCGCGCGGCATCGATCATGGCGAGCGCCTTGACACTGGCGCCCCAGCGGCTCGGACTGTCGACCTTGAGGTGCGATATCTCGACGCGACCGCCGGTAAACTCTCCGACCCGGATCGTTTCGGCGATGGCGTCCTCGAGGGCCGTCCCTTCGTTGCGCATGTGTGACGCGTAAATGCCGCCGGCGTTTGCCGCGACCTTGGCCAGGTCGACGATCTCCGGAGTGTGCGCGAATGTGCCGGGCACGTACTGCAGGCCGGTGGAGAAGCCGACCGCTCCGTCGGCCATGCCTTTCCAGACAAGCGCCTTCATGCGCGCGATCTCCGCGACCCTCGGGGCGCGGTCGTCGGATCCCATCACCGCGCTGCGGATCGTGTTGTGGCCGATCAGCGTGGCGTAGTTGACCGCGCCAGGGCTGTCGCGCAATGCAGCGAACGCGGCGCCGATGTCGAGCGCGGAGCTGCCGCAGTTCCCCGCGACGATCGTGGTGACGCCCATGCGCGTGAAGTTGGCCGCAGCGGGCCGATCGACGAGGCCGTCGGCGTGTGTGTGGACGTCGATGAATCCCGGCGCGACCGTGAGCCCGGATGCGTCAATCACCCGGGAAGCCTGCGAGCGCGGGATTCGTCCCATCGCCGCAATCCTGCCGTCTCGGATCGCGACGTCGCCCGGGGTGCCTGGACGTCCCGTGCCATCGACGACGCGACCGCCGGCTATGACGACGTCATAGCGCGCGGGCTGACGGGCATGGATCAGCGTTCCGGCGCAGAGCGCCGCGGCGATCACGACGGCGCCGCGCGCGTGGACCCGGATCACGCGTCCCTGGGCTGCGGCTTCGTCAGCAGGCTGACGACGGTGCCCACTACCATGACGACCACGACGCCGATCGGGTTGTGCCACAAGTACGAGATGTTCTTCGTCGCCGGGTTGAACGCGAAGAGGACGACAAAGAGAATGCCGCTCAACAGGCCGATGAATGCACCATGACCGTTGGCGCGCCGGACCGTCAGCGCCAGCACGAACACGCCGAGCAGCGAGCCGTAGAAAATCGATCCAATACGATTGACCACCTCGATCAGAGAACCGAGCTGCACCGCGACATGGGCGACGACGCAGGCAACCAGTCCCCAGAACGCGACCGCCAGCCTCGAGAAGAGCAGGTAATGCGCGTCGGTCTCGGACTTGTTGAGCAGACGTTTGTAGATGTCGATGACGGTCGCCGTTGCGGTCGCGCTGAGCTCGCCGGCGGTCGCCGACATCGCCGCCGCGAAGATCGCGGCGATAATCAGTCCGACCAGGCCTTGCGGCAGCTGCGTCGTCACGAACGTGGGGAAGACGTAGTTGACGTCGGGTTTCGGCGTGTCGCCGGTCCGGTCGCCGTAATTCGCAACGCCCGTCACGTCCTTGACGATCGTCGCGGCGCGGCCCCTGATAGCGGCCATCTCCCCGGTGGCGGCGCGAAACTGCTCGCGCGCGACGTCGTGCGCCGGGCCCTCGACACTCGCCATCGTCGTCGCCGCCGCCTTGCGCTGCTCGTAGGCCTTCGCGAAATCCGATTCGAGCGCGTGGTAGTCCGCGGCGCGGGCGCTCTCCTCCACCCTGGCCGTGTGCTCGGTGTTGAACAGCATCGGCGGCTGGTTGAAAACGTAGAACAGGAACATGAAGACGCCGACCATCAGCACGAGGACCTGTAGCGGGATCTTCACGAA
This sequence comes from Acidobacteriota bacterium, assembly GCA_031431095.1. Classification (GTDB taxonomy): domain Bacteria; phylum Acidobacteriota; class Vicinamibacteria; order Vicinamibacterales; family 2-12-FULL-66-21; genus JAICSD01. The sequence goes on from JANPCT010000832.1 coordinate 3,419, forward strand.
GGCGCTCATCAGCAGCGAGTGGCGCGCCTGGTTCAGCGACTTGGCCGTGAGGTAGCGCTGGACCTGGCTCTGGTCGCAGCCGAAGTAGGAGAGGTGCAGAAACAGGCCGCCGATGACGCCGGACCAGAAGGTGTAGGTCTGTTTGGGATCGAAATGGAAGTCGATGGTGTTCAACCGCCCGGCCGCGCCGGCGACGTGCAGCGCCTGGCCGATGCTGACATCGTGCGGCAGTCCGAGAATCAGGAACAGCACCGCGCACAGCAGGCCGCCGACGACGATGCCCATCTGCTTGACGTCGGTCCACGTCACCGCCTGCACGCCGCCGAGCATCGTGTAGAGGATGGTCGGTCCCCCGATCGCGAGGATCGTCAGCGTGAGGTTCCAGTGGAACATGATCGAGAGGATGACGGCCGGCGCCGAGATGATGGCCCCGGTCGACATGCTTCGCCCGAACAGGAACAGGAGGCTCGCGAGCGTCCGCGTCTTCACGTCGAACCGGCGCTCGAGATATTCATACGCGGTGTAGACGCCGGACCGGTAGAAGAACGGAACGAGCGTCACCGAGAGGATGACCATCGCGAACGGCAGGCCGAAGTAGAACTGGATGAAGCGCATGCCGTCGGCATACGCCTGGCCGGTGGTCCCGACGAGGGTGATCGCGCTCAACTGCGTCGCCATCACCGACAGGCCGACCGCCCACCAGGGCAGACTGCGATTGGCAAGCAGGTAGCCTTCTACACCGGTGCTGGCCTTGGTGCGTCTCAGACCGTCAACGACAATCCAGAGCAGGTAGCCGGCGACAACGAGCCAGTCCAGTAGGCGCATCGGGAAGAGGTCCAGGTCAGGCGGAGAAGGTACGGCCGAACCACCACAGGATGGCGATGACGGCGACGTGACACGCGATCACGAGAGCATAGGTGCGGCCGAGTGGCGCATCGTCGTCCGCCTGGGCCACGTAGTCGCTCATGGCAGAGCAGTATACAAGGGTGAGAGGGGCCGGTTGATGGAACGGCGCGCGCTCAGGCGATCGGAGCGCCGAGGCCGTTTTCGACCCGGTAGGCGGGCCCGCGCGGTCGCGAAACCCGCGCCGGAGCGGACGATGGGGAAAGGTCCCGTCGGGGGACGAGGCGAGGTTGGGTGATGACGTCGTGTGCGGGGCCCGGCTCGCGCCGGATTGAGGCTGGTGTTCCCGCTCGGCAGGCGCCGAGCAGAAGGAGCGCGAGCAGGCCTCCCGCGAGCCAGGTCCCGGTAAGCCATCCGGGACAATAGTGGCAAGCCGCTGCTCGCGTGGCACTCACGCCGAGTCGCAGTGCAATCGGGACGCCACTGCGATCTCGGCGCTTCGATCAGGTTCAGATGATGCTGTCAGTGGAATCGCCGGCGGCAGTGTGATTGTCAAAAATAACGGTGCCGCGCTCGCGCGCCGGCACGCGCGCGACGGGCGTGCGGCTTGCCCGCTGGCTCGTCCACCACCACGCACCGATTGCCGACCCGACCACGCCCGCGAGAATACCGAGTGTCCGTCTGTTCACGATGACCTCCGCGCCACCGCAGAGCAACCGGGATGCCATCTCTATCGCATCTCGTACAACACGGCGGGAGCATCGGCGTCGTAGTAACTGCCGAGTTCGACGAACGATCCGCTGCGCAGCATGCCCGCGCGCACGGCCAGGTAGTCCGCAGGCAAGTAGCCGCGCACATGAACCACGACGTAGCGCACGCCATCGAGGCGCAACTGCCGCAGCGACGTGGCGTCCGGGAAATGACGGACCTGTTCGAGCCGGTCGAGATAGGACTGGGGATATATGCCGCTGTAGCCGTTCACGAGTGGAAACCAGTGGAAGGACGACATGTAGGCGTAGTCGGGTTCGTAGCCGGGGAGGGCATCCGCCGACGGCATCGGGAACTCCGCGACGACGCCGCGGGGGTGCCGGCCGAGAAAGCGGTAAATCGGCGGCGCGGTGTTGGCGTAAGGAGAGAATTCCATTTCCACGCGGTACTCGGCAAGCAGGCCGAGAGACAGGAGGCCGACGATCACCGCACGGACTCGTACGGAACGCGCCTCCGCCAACGCCGCGTAGCCGTACGCAGCGAGCACGGCAACGAACATCAGCACGAATGCGCCGAGCCGAGCCGCGGCGCGAAGGCCGCGATAGGCCGGGACGTAGTCGTAGAGAAACGTATAGCTGTAGCCGTGGAATCCGAGAGAGGTCTCGAAGGCGGCGACCAGCAGCAGCAGGTACACGATCGACCGGCGCGATGGAACCCGCAGGAGCAGTCCAATCAGCGCGAGGACGACGGGGATCGTGCCGGGGAAAAGCCGACGCTCGGGCCTGCCGCGTGACGCGAAGGCGCGGCCGTAGAACCAGTTGTTCGGCGTCGCGACGAGATAATTCGACGCTCGCGCACTGAACGACGACACTTCTCTCGTCGATCGCTCCCCCACGCGGTCGCGTACTGCCAGATACGGCCGGGCGTAGAGGCCGGAGACGACGGCCGCGAGGATCGCTCCGGCGGCGAGGGGAACGAGCGCACGGCGCAGCGCCACGGCGCGATCCCTGGCGATCAGCAGCACGGCGCCGGCGCCGAGCAGTGTCGCCAGGAAGATGCCGTAGTAGATGCTGGACAGCATCTGGAGCGCTACCAACGCGCCGGTCGCCAACCCGTAGCGCCAGCGGCCCGTATCGAGCGTGCGGTGCAGCGAGAGGAACGCCAGCGGCGCCCACATCACCCACTGCAGCTCCATGTGCATGATGTGTTCGAACCGATAGGGGCCGTAGGCGAAGACGATTCCGGCGATGATCCCCGCGCCGCGGCTGCCGGTAAGGTAGCGCGCCAGCGCGAACATGGCGGTTCCGCATGCCGCAATCGCGCCGAACAGGAGCAGGTTGTGCACCAGCAGCGGACGCATCCCTGCCCACAGCAGCGGCGCCCCGGCGAGCCCCTCGACGATCATCGCGTCGGAGAAGGCCAGCGTCGTGGACTCGGGATAGAAAATATTGGCGTCGAACAGGTGCGCAGGCGAGGTGGCGAGCGCGTGGGCGAACCAGCGCAGCCGCCACATGTTGAAGAAGACATCCTGGTGCGGGGTGGTGCGGGTCGCCAGTTGCTGCGCCTGCGGCCACGTCGCCGCCACGGTGAGCAAGGCGAAGACAGCGAAGACGATG
>JANPCT010000833.1:0-3291 GCA_031431095.1 Acidobacteriota bacterium
GCATACCGCGGCCGAAGATCTCTTGGAACTGATCATGCGCCGGTACGAACGGGCGTCGACGCTACTGACATCGAACCGGCCCGTCGACGACTGGGGCAAACTGCTCGGCGACACCGCCGCGGTCACCGCGCTCCTCGATCGCCTCCTCCATCACGCACATGTGCTCAAATGTGGTCCCAGGAGCTGGCGGACCAAGATCCACACCGACTTGCGCGCCGAGGAGCTCACGAAGTAGAACAGCAGGGGTCTCGGTCGCCAGCCAGAAATGGCCGAGTATGAAGTGGCCGTTCAAGTCAAGACGGACGCGTACCTGTCGCGATGCGGAGCATCGCGTTAGCTGCCACACGCCGGCGACGTGGACGGGGTCAAGGGTCGCGCAGCGACGGCCGAAGGCCGCTTGCCCTTGACGCCGCCCGCAGGCGCGGGCATATCGGTCGTACGCTCGGGGTGACGAGCTGCCTCAATCGAGTATTCGCGCTCGTAGGCGCATAGGTTGAAATCCGTCGACGGGTCGCAATCGGTTTTACGAGGTCGTCTTGCCCTCGCGGCCATTAGCGCGATCACCGTCCCTGGACAGCCGTCGCTCCACACGCTCTGTCAGTCGCCGCGATCAGACCGCGCCTGATCGGCCTGGCTCGTACTCGGTCCCGTCTCTCCAGATGGCGTACAGGATCCCCGCCAGCTTGCGCGCGAGTGCCAGGACGGCGACCCGTTTGCCGCGTCGCTTCTCGACCTCGTCGGCCCATCGCTGCATGGGATCTCTCCGCCGCGCGCGCCGCGCCGCCCACGCAGCCTGCACCAGACACCAGCGCAGCTCGGTCGGCCCGGCTTTGGTGATACTCGTCCGGCGCTTCCGCTCAGCGCTTGAATCCTCGCCAGGCACGAGCCCCAGATAGGATTCGACGGTGTGGGCGCCGCGAAATCGACTGATCTCATCGAGCGCAGCCACGAAGCGAACCGATGTCGACGGACCGACGCCAGGCACCGTCATCAGCCGTCGAGCAATTGGATCGGCTTTCGCGGTCGTGGCGAGTTCCCGATCCGCGTCGGCGATCTGCGCGTTCAACGATTCCAGTGCCCGTAGCTGTCGCTCGACGTAGGACGGGAGCGTGGTCTCGGCGTAGAGCGCTCGGACGCGAGCGGCGAACGTGGTGAGCTCGCCGCTGCGCGGGCGTCGGCCCTCGGCTCGAAGCCAGCCGCGCACGGTGTTGACCAGCTTCGTCCGGGAGCCCACCAACGCTTCCCGCATCCCGCACATCGTCTTGCGTTCCCGCGCCTGCCGGCTGGGCACGTGGACCGAGGGCAGATCGATGCGGCAGGACACCTCGCTGAGGACTTGCGCATCACGACGATCGGTTTTCAAACGTCGCGCCCCGACGCCCAAGGACCGCACCAGCGTCCCCGGCACCACACGGACCTCGTGCCCGAGGTAGTGTCCCGTCAAGTGGTGGAAATTCGGTCGCGTCGTTCGTGAGTTCCGTATCCGCTACGCAATCGCCGCCAGGATCTCCTGGGTCGTGCTCGACAAGGTCGGCGTGGTCGTCTGCTTCATCGACTCGGCGCTGAAATACCGCCGCTCGGCCACGGTCCATTCGTCGTCTTGCTCGAGCAGAATCGCGCCGACCAAACGGATCACCGCCGCCGGGTTGGGAAAGATGCCCACGACGTTCGACCGGCGCTTGATCTCCTTGTTCAGACGCTCCAGCGGATTCGTGCTGTGCAGCTGCCGCTGATGTTCGAGGGGCAGATGTCGGTAGGCCAGGATGTCTTCGGCGGCCTCCTCGAGGACCGCGGCGGCCCGCGCGAAGCGGCCGCGTAAGCCCTCCGCCACTTTGCGCAGCTGCGACATCGCCGAGCCGTGGTCCGGCTGGGCAAAGATCGTGCGGACGATCGCCGCGATGGCCTCTCGCGCGCCCTGGGGCACCGTCGCCAGCAGATTCCGCATGAAGTGGACCCGGCAGCGCTGCCAGGTCGTCCCCGTCAGCACCGTGCTGATCGCCTGCTTCAGCCCTTCATGCGCATCCGAGATCACCAGGCGGACGCCCTTCAAGCCGCGCTTGACCAGGCTCCGCAAGAACGCCGTCCAGAACGCCCGATCCTCGGACGGGCCGACGTCGATGCCCAGGACTTGGCGCTCGCCCTCGCTGGTCACGCCGACCGCCACCACCGTGGCCTGACTGATCACCCGGCCATCGACGCGCACCTTGTGGTACGTCGCATCCACCCAGAGATAGCGATGCTCGCCGGTGAGCGGCCGCGTCCGAAACGCCGCCACCACCGTGTCGAGCTCCCCGCAGATCCGCGACACCTCGGACTTGGACATCCCGTCCAAGCCCAGCGCCTTCATCAGGTCATCGACTTTCCGGGTCGAGACGCCATGCACGTAGGCTTCCTGCACGACGGCCAGCAACGCGTGCTCAGCCCGGCGCCGCGGCTGGAGCAGCGACGGAAAGTAGGTCCCGGGCCGCACCTTCGGAATCGCCAACTCGATCGTGCCCACGCGGGTGTCCCACGTCCGCGTCCGGGTCCCGTTGCGATACGCCGAGCGGTCGCCGCTGCGTTCGTGGCGCTCGGCGCCGATCAGGCCGGCGACCTCCGTCTCCATCAGCGCCTGCGACAGCACCCGAATCCCTTCCCGCAGCACGTCCCCGTCTTGTTCTTCGAGCAGCTTGCCAACAAACGCCGACAGATCCATCCTTGGCTTGGCCATCGTCATCCACCCTCCGTGTTTTCGTCTCCCGCCAGAGAGAACTCACGGAACGATGCGCGATGGCCGCTTCGTTTGTCTAGCGAAGGGGCCTTACCGAATTTCCACCACGTCCCGGGACTCTAACGTGCCCGATGCTCAGTGCGGCATCCGCAATTCCAAACGCCTCGCTGCAGGTCTCCACCACGACGCGGCTCCGAGGGCGGGTGGCCAGATACGCCGGCAACATCGCGGTACGACAACGCCGTTCCTCCACGATCTGCCCATCGCTACTGCGAACGCAAATTTGGGATTCCTTTCCACCGAGATCGATCGCAAGATGTTCCATGGCTGGCCTCCTTCGTCCGTGCCTCGAGCACGCAACTCCTTGAGCGACGGTACCCCCGTCAGCTCGTCGCGATCGAGGCTAGCCACTTCATCTAATCTGTTTTTGGAAAAGGGGACAGGTCGGTTTTCGGGAAATCGGGGCCCAGCCGAAAAGGGTACAGGTCCTTTTCGGGATTCGCCGGTTCCGCCAGCGCGCGGAAAAAGGGGACAGGTCGGTTTTCGGAAAGCGTAAAAAGGGGACAGGTCCATTTTTCAGG
>JANPCT010000834.1:0-12367 GCA_031431095.1 Acidobacteriota bacterium
GTCGGCATCGTCGGCGCGGACAGCGTGACGGTCAGTGCGCGATCGGTGTCGGAAGGCTGCGCACCGTTTACGATTGCGCGACAAGGCGATCCGTCACGGCTGAATATGTCGGCGCGGGCTTACGTCACCGCCGCCGCCACGGCATCATGGACAAGCGACACGGCGCTGAATACGCGCGCCGAAGTCGTCACCAAGAATCTGTCAACGGTGTTCGTCACCGTGCGCGTCGGCGGCACCGTCACCGGCGGCACGATCGTGAGTCAGTTGAGCGACGACAACGGCGTGACTTACTTCGACGCGCCGGGGATGATCCAGTATTCCGTCGCCAACGCATCGATAGCCAACAATAGCTTTACCATTTCGGTCCCCGCTTCGACGCGGCTATCGATCAAGTTGACGAAAGTTCTCACAGGCACGTCCCCGACGCTCGATCTTGTGCTGGAAGCGAGCAGCGCCGCGCCGATGCGCACGTCCACGGTTAACTATAAAACCGGGTTCGTGCTGACGCAGGCGTTGCTAGGCAGCAGCGGCGTCTACACGAGCCAATGGTTCAATAACCAATCGGATGGCTCGCAGGCGATCGTGTGCCTCAGTCGATCGGACGCAGCATCGGCCGCGAGCGGCTTTCAGCTCCAGCAGACGAACGATACGAGCGATGCGAATTTCACGACGAATTCTTACTCGACCACAGCCAACGCCGCGACGACGACAAGCGCGTTCACGAACACCTATCAACGGTTCTGGCGCGTGCTGTATACGAACGGCGGCACGGCGCAAACGTCGTTCAAGATCGCGTGTTCACTCAGCCCGGTGCAGTTCACGTTGGCGGATACAGCCGGCATCATCTACACGAATCCGACCGTCTACACCGCGTATGATCTCGGCGTGTCGAACGCCGCGACACAGCGTGTGGCGCTGGCGCAGGAATTGACCTATGCGGCGGGCACCACGGCGAAAACCGCGACGACGGCGGGCACGGGGCCATTCTTCAACGTCTGCGGTAGCGCAACCAAGACCATCCGCATCCAGCGGCTATCCATCAGCGGCACGGTTGCGACGGCAGCGGTCTACGGCGATCTCGTCGTCAAAAAAACATCGGCCGCAACCACGGCAGGCACGTCAACGGCGCTCACCGCGTTGCCGTATGACAGCACCAGCGCCGCTGCAACAGGCACGGCAAAGTTTTATACCGCGCTTGGCACGGCGGGCGCGTCCGTGGGCGTGTTGCTCACCGAGACACTTTTCTTTCCCGTCACCGCGACGGGGACATCGATCGGCCCGCAACTGGTCTATCAGTGGCGCGATCCCGACACAGAAGCCCCGACGTTGCGCGGCACGGCGCAGTGCTTAGAAGCGTCGTTCGGCACGACGACGACGAACGCGCCGACGCTGACCGTCAGCGTCACGTGGACCGAAAAGTAATTCTCAGGAGCGATGGCGCAGTCATGATCGGCCCGATCTACGTCACTATTTTTCGCACCACCGGGCAACCCCGTTCATGGATTCGCCGCGAACCGTAACCAGCCGAGCGTCAGTCGTGGCGGCGCGTCCATGCGCGTGCGTTGTTTGGTTGCGGTTTGGAACATCATTTATCTTTTGATTTTGATATTGGTTTGGCCTGATCTTTCTCCTCTATTTTCAAAAAACGGGCGGCGTTTGTAGATCATGGTGTTCAGATCCGCATACCCCAGGAGCTCCTGCAGCGTCCGGATGTCGGAGCCGTCCTCGAGCGTGTGCGTCGCAAACGAGTGGCGAAGGCTGTGGCAGCTCGCCCGCTTGGTCAGCCCCGCGGCTCGGACCGCGCCGGGCCAGACGGCGACGGTGACACGAACAGGAAGCCGGCGCTCGGAAATCGAGCGACCCGTGCCACGTGGTTCTCGTTCGTTTACGTCTGTCCACCGCTTCGACCGCGTTCATGGCGTTCCGCCTGAAGGCGGAAACTACAGGACGAAGCCGACTGGTTCTATCGTCCGAGGGCACGCCCGATATACAAGGTGTTTCGCATCCTCATTCTGCTTGTCGGCCATGCCGCGAACTTACGCGAGCCGCCGTTACTTCGGTGGGAAGGGTTTGTTGGTGACGGGATCGGTTGGGACCGTCGGCTTCGCTTCCCAGGCTTCCAGATTCTCGACGACCAGCATCACTCCGTACATGCGGACGAAGTGGCCGGGGAACGTGCAGAGGAACACGTACTCGCCGGGTTTCGCGGGCGCGGTGAAGGTGAGACGCTCCGTGTCGCCGCCATTGAGGAGCCGCGTGGCGTGCAGCACCAGCGGCGAATCTGGGACGTAGGCCTTCGCGCGACTGTCGGCGGGATCGGCCGGCGGCATCGCGGCCCCTTTGATGCCGATCTCCTGGAGCGACCCGGGCTGGCCGATCACCAGGTTGTGCGGCATCGCGTCGGGGTTGGCGAGCACGACCTGCACGCCAAGCGCCCGCAGATCGCGGCGCACCTCCAGGCGGGACGCCGCCGGCAGCAGGCTCGCGAGACGGCCGCCCAGTTGCAGCGCGTCAATCGCCGGCGGCTCGGTCCGGCGATCGGACGGTGTACTCCTGACCATCGCCACGATCCCCCGCGCCAACGGCTCGATCATCGACGGCGTCCACACCGCCTCTGGGAGGAACTGCACGGACCTGATCGCGGCGGCGCGTATCTCGGCGTCGGACCCCTCGAGAATCTCCCGCGCCAACAGATCGAACGTCGCGCCGTCGCGGCGCGTCCAGGCGAGCGCCTCCACCGCCGCCACCCGCGTCGCCGGGGCACCGGTCCCGGCGAGGAGAGCGGAGACGGGCGTGAACAGTGCCGCGCGCAGCGCGTCGGACTTCCCGAGGTGGGGCACGCTGCGAAGCAATTCCACCAGGTGGCCTTCGTGCTTTGCGGCGGCTTGCCACGCCGGCGCCGGATCGCCATCGGCGATCATCAGCGCGCCGTAAATGCCCCGCAGCATCGCCGGCTGGCTCGCGTCCACCGCCTCCGTCAGGCTCTCCCGCTGCGGCCGCAGCACATCGGCCGGCTGTTCCAACAGGATGTCGACCAACGTCCCGGCGTTCTGCATGTCCTCGTCAGACATCCTGGCCAGCGCGTCGAGCAGCACTCGTGTCGCGCTGGTGTTGCCCATCTTGACCAGGGCTGACAGTGCCTCGACACGAGCGGGCCGCGCCATCCCCTTGCGCGACAGGATGGCGGCGTAGACCGGCCGGTACTTGTCGTCCGTATCGCGCCGTTCGACGCGGACGAGTTGATCGTTGCTCAAGCGGCCGAGCTGATACTCGACGACGCGGGGGGATTGATCGAGCAGGACTCGTGGCGCGTCCTGCGCCGCCTTGCCCGCTACGGCGGGCCATGCCATGACGGCAGCAAGCAGCAGCGCGAGCATCACTTGATGAAGCGATCGAGTGTCTTCATAGTCTGGTCGAGCGTGTAGGTGAGGAACCGATCCTGTGGATGATTGAGCGAATCCATCGCGACCACCGCCGCGGCTGACGACTGGAAGAAGCTGGCGGCGCGGACAGCCTCGAGCCGGACGGCTGGATGCGGATCGTTGGCCTGCACTTTCAGCAGCGCCAGGGGATCGGTGACGCGGTCCCGCCAATAGCACAGCACACGCGTGGCGGCGGCGCGCGCCCACGGATCGCTCGAGCGCAGCATGCGCTTCAGCAGCGCCTCATCGACGCGATTGTGCCACTGCTGCACCCAGAGCGCCTCCAGCATGTGGTGCTCGTAGCGCTCGTCCTTCGGATCGAGGCCGTTCATCCACACCTTGAGCGCCGCCAGGACGTCGGTCGTGTCGCGCGCGCTCAGCTCGATCTTCGTCCGGTAGCGAACGCGATCCTCCGGCTCTTTCAGCAGGTCCAGCAGCTTGGCGATGGGCTGTCCGGCGATCTTCGCCGGTGCGAGCAGCGGCCGCTGCGGATAGGTGACCCGGTAGATCCGGCCGTGCAGCCGGTCGCGCGACGTATCGCGCAGGTTGTGCTGCATGTGGCCGATGATCGGGTTGTGCCAGTCGGCGACATAGAGGGCGCCATCCGCGCCCACCTCGGCGTCGACGGGCCGGAAGTTCTCATCCTCGGATTGCAGGATGGGCTCCGCTTCCGCCCACTTGAGGCCGGCGCCGTCTTCACTCAGCTTGTAGTTGAGCAGCCCGCGGAAGCCGATCACGTTCAGCGCGATCACGTTGCCCTGCATCTCTTCCGGGAAATGACGGCTCGACAGAATCTCCGCGCCGCCGACGGGGCGGGTGCGCACGGCACCGGGCCTGGGCGCCTTGTTGGTTTCCGCGGCCGGATAGTACTTCTTCGTCGAGAACGACGGCCCGTAGTACGGCTGCCCTCCCGTCGCGTCGAACAGGATGTCGCGCCCCCACGAGTCGAACACGTGGCCGTGGGGATTGGGGAAGTTGAATGGCACGTAGACCTCGAACTTCCACGTTCGCGGCTCGAATCGGAAGACGCCGCCGTCGGCCAGACGCGTCGTCGGCCCCCAGGGGCCTTCAACCTGCGTCCTGTGGAAGATGCCCTCTCCCATGTACAGCGCACCGCCGGGGTCGAACGTGAAGCTGTTGATCGTGTGGTGGGTGTCGGCCGTATCGAAGCCGTGAAGCAGGATCTCCTTCGTGTCGTAGCGATCGTCGCCGTTCGTGTCCTTGAGAAAGACGAGGTTCGGCGCCTGCGCGACGATCACGCCGCCTTTGTAGAACTCGAAGCCGGTGGGGTTGTTGAGATCGCCGGCAAATGTCGTGCTCTTGTCGGCCTTGCCGTCGCCGTCGGTGTCCTCGAGGATGAGCAGCTTGTCGTCCATCGGCATCTTCGGCTGCCAGTGCGGGTAGTTCTTCCAGGCCGCGACCCAGAGGCGTCCTCGGGTGTCGAACGCCATCTGCACCGGATTCACCAGCTCCGGGAACTGTTTCTCCGACGCGAAGAGCTCGACCTTGAACCCCTTGCCGATCGTCATCTTCGTCACGGCCTCATCACCGTCGAGGAAGACGTGCGCGCCCGCCGGTCCCTTGCCCGGCTCGTTGGTCTGCGCATCGATGAAGGGAGGCGTGTCGGAGTCGTCGACCTTCACGTCCCGCGCATCCTTCACATCGGACCCGGCGGCGATCGCCCAGATCCGCCGATCGCGGTTTTTCGTCATCACGTCGAGGACCGTGATCTCGCGCTGCAGCACTTCGTAGTTGGTCGGCAGCACGTTCTCCCTGGCCGCCTTTGCCGCATCGTCTGCGTTCACGTTCCGCGGGTTGCCCTTGAGGAACGTGAGGAAGGCCCTGTCGCCGAAGGTCGCGAAGCCATCGGTCGTGCGGTAACGGTTGAACCAGTGAAAGTCCTTGTCCACTACGGCCTGGCGCAGGCGTTCGAGGTAAGCCGGTTGGGAGGGCCTGGGATCGCCGAACAGCGCGCGGTCGATGACCTGGCTGATCTGCCGGTTGCCTTCGCTGGTCAAATGAACGCCCTGCATTGTCAGCGGCGTGGCGGTCGCGGCGTAGAGTTGCGTGCTGGGCGTGAACAAATCGACGAACGTCACGCCGCGCGCCTTGGCCACGTCGGCCATCGCCTCGGTGTAGAGCTTCAGCCGCCGGTTGTTCTCGACGCCGTCGGGAAGATCCGGGTTGCGCAGGTTTTCATGCGCGATGGGCGAGAAGACGACGAGGCGTGGCGCGGACTTGCCGTTGTACTTCTGCTCGAGGGTGTGCGTGATCCAGTCGCCGAGCTGCTGCTGGAAGGCGGCCAGCCCGTCCTGGCCGGCGTAGGACTCGTTATAGCCGAAAAACGCGAAGATGACGTCGGCCTTGGTGTTCGCGCCGTCGAGCCGATTGTCCTGGTAGCCGCCAATCGGTGCCGCGTGGCCGCGGAGCCACTCGTCAGGCGTGCCGAAATTCTTCGAGCGCAGCCGCGTCGTGATGTCGTCGCCGCTGAACCCGAGATTGCGGAAGACCAGCTGGTGCTTCGGAAAACGGGCGTGCACCATCGTCTCCAGCCAGCCGTCGTATTGCATCCGCTCGGCCAGCGTATTGCCGATGATGGCGATGTGCTCCTTCTCGTGAATCGGGAACGGCGCGGCGGCCGTGCCGCCCGTCGGAACGGTCCCGATAGTCGCGACAATCGCCAGCCCCGCCGCTAGCGCTGCCAATAACCCGGGGCGCCGAAGCGGAGTGAGCCGCGAAGGCGGCGTGCGTGTGTTCGTCATAGCGAGACCAACCATACCGGAAGTCGAGGTGCTACCTGGGCGCCTTTGGCAGAATCGGGGAATCCCACCCGGCCAGGTCCGCGGGTTTCACACCCTTGACGTGGCCGCCGAAGTTGAACGTCGAGGGCTGATACGGCCCGACGAAGGAGATGTCGCTCGTGGGCCGGATGCTCGCCTCGAGCCCGGCGGCCCACAGGCAGGCGTTGATGGCCATGCGGCGAAAGCCTTCGTTCAACAGATCCTCCGACGCCCCATGCGTCGTCGCGAAGACGCGGCCGGCCTTGCCGGACGGGCTGGCGTAGGTGCGGTACCAGGCGACCGGCATCGGCTCCTTGTCCTTCGCCGGGACGGCGTCGGGCGTCATTCCGTCGAGAATCTGCCCCGTCGCCAGGAGACGACTGCCCTCGATCGGCGCGGCGGTGTAGCCGCCCGATTGCACCCAGACGTCCTTGACGCCGCGCAAAATCGGATGCGCGGCCTCGCCAGGCTGCAGCAACAGCCGGGAGCTCTGCTTATGGTTGGTGCCGTAATGCGAAACCCACGTCTCGCCGAGGATCTGTCGGCCGAACCCGCCCGGGTATCCGTCGACGCCCTTCCATGAGTATTTCAGAAAGGGCGCGTCCGTCCGTAGGATCTGGAACGCGTGCGTCGCCGTGCGGAAGCCGACGACCGGCCCGCCCCGGTCGATGTAGTCGACGATGTGGCGCATCTGGTCGTCGGGAAAATCCTGGAAGCGGAGAAAGACGACCAGCAGGTCGGCGGTCTTCAGCGCTTCCAGTCCCGTGATGTTCGAGCTGCCGGGCTCGATGAACCCGGTCTTGGGGTCGGTCGTGATGAACACGCTGCACTTGAAGCCGTAGCGCCTGGCGAGAATTCGCGCGAGCGCCGGCAGCGATTCCTCCGAGCGGTACTCGTGGTCTCCGGCAAGCAGCACGATGTGCTTGCCTGCGCCGGGACCACTCGTCCCCTGGTAAACGACCAGGTTTGGATTCTGGGCGAACGCTAGCGCGGGAAGAACCCAGCAAGCGACGCACACTGCCGCGACGAGGACGCGTTTGGTCATGCGGGCGCCATTATCTCAGAACGTGAACCGAAGCGCTCCCTGCATGATCCGCGGGCTGCGCGACGCGGTCGCCTTGCCGAAGTTCGCGTTGACCTGCTGTCCTTCGGGGTTGAACTGCGCGTTGCTGTTGATGGCGGACCAGTTCACCTGGTTGAACACGTTGTACATCTCCCAGCGGAACTGGATGCGGCGGCCGCCGCCGATGGCGAAGTTCTTGAACGCCGAGATATTCGAGTTCACGATCTTCGGCAGCCGGTAGAAGGTGCGGGGCGCGTTGCCGATATCGCCGCGGCCGGTCAGCCGGCTGAACGCCGCGATGTCGAAATAGCTGCCCGCTGAGCCCGGAGTCGGGTCGCAGTTCCCACCCGTGCACACCGCCACCCCGCTGATCCGCGGCCGCGTGCCGCCGTCCCCGCCGGTGAAGTCGAAGCCGTCCGTGGTCGACGTACTGGCGCCGGCCCAGTCGCCGCTGACCAGGGCGGTATCGCCCGAGACCTGCCAGCCGTCGAGCAACCCGCGTGTGAGGACGTTGGGCCACAGGCGGCTGCCGCCGGGCACGTCCCAGGTGTAGTTGACCACCAGGTTGTGAAGCTGGGTCGAGTCGGCCGGGGCCACGTTCCAGGCCGTGCCAGGGCGCAGCGGCAGGAACGTCTCCCCGTTGGTCACCGTCTTCGCGAGCGTGTAGGCGACGGCGAACTGGAGGCCCTTGATGTAGCGGCGATTGATCTGCACCTGCAGGGAGTTGTACTGCGCGCTCCCGAAGTGCGAGCGGATGGTGATGTTCTGGTAACCGGTATATGGGCGCAGGAACTCGTTCCCCTTCGCCGAGTTCGCGGTCTGGGGATTCCGGTTCTGGGGATTGACGTCGAGGAACCGGGCGCCGTCGGGGACGGGGTTGATGTTGCTCGACATCTCGCCGTTCCGCATCCGGAAGCCGGCGTAGGTCACGTCGATGACCGTGCCCCAGCCGAGCTCGCGTTGGAGGCCGGTCGAGTAGTTGTAGCTCGTCGGCGTCTTCGCGTTCCGCTCGATGCCGAACACGTCGCTGGGCCGGTTCGAGAACGCGCCTTGCGCGCCGACGGCGAGCAGCGAGTCCAGCGTCCCGTAAAAGATGCTCGGCGTGTTCTGCGCCGGCGGGTTGCGCGCCATCGCGTCCAGGCCGTTGGCGTTGACGTGCGGGTTGTGGTACACGCCGACGCTCGCGTGCAGTGCGGTCTTCGAATCGCCGGTGATGTCCCATGCCAGGCCGAGGCGCGGCTCGGGCTCGATACCTTGGTTGTCGCGAAACCCTTTTGGGTAGTTCGCGTCGCTACTGCTGACCATGCCGTTGTACCGATCGCCCGTGCCAGGCACGAAGCTCCCGACGAAGACGTTGGGCAGCGCCTGTCCGGTCACCGGATCGAGCGCCACGTTGGCGCCGTTCACGACGGCTGGCTGATAGAGCCGGGGCGCCTTCGCCGGGTTGTAGCGCTCGGGCACGAACACGGCGGCCGGCCGGTTCGAAAACCACGGCGTGTACCACAGGAAGCGGACGCCGTAATCGAGCGTCAGCCGGCGTCGGGGCTTCCACGTGTCCTGCACGTAGGACTCCGCGATGTAGCGCTTGCCAATCACTTCCGAGAACGCGTCGATCTCGGTGTAATCACGGAACGTCCCCAGCAGCGCGTTGGCGTAGCTGTAGTTCGTGTTGCCGGGATTGCTGGTGTCGGTGCTGAAGTTGAACTGGCCGGCCCACGGACCCGCGCCCACACCGCCCTTGCCTTCCGAGTTGCGCGACTGCTCGACGTAGACCCCGCCCTTCAACGAATGGCTCCCGCGAATCCAGCTCAGGCTGGACCGAATCGACGTGAGCCACGCGTTCCCCTGGTCGACGAGGCGGTTGTCGAAGGTGAAGTTCGGAGAGTTCGGAACGTTGAAGGTCACTTTGGGGACGACGTTGCGCGGATTCAATTCGGGATGGAACTGCCCGACCTTGAAGCCGACCGTGTCCCGATTGATCCGCGTCCAGTCCGCGTCGGTGAGCGGATAGAACTGCTCGGTCTGCTTGCGAATCCCGAAGTCGGTCTCGAGCACCATCCTCGCGCTGAGGATCTTCGCGTGGTTGGCGCTGATGCCGCGATCGGTGTTCAGGTAATGCGTGTTGAAGAAGCCCCACTTGGCCGGTCCCGCGGTAATCTCGCTGCCGCGCTGGTCCGAGTACCAGTCCTTGAAGGTGAAGTACAGGCTGTCGTGCGCGGACGGCTTCCAGTCGATCCGCACGACGTTGTTCATCTTCGGATTCTCGGCGTTCTCCTGCGTCGTGTAGTTGAACTGTCCCTGCGTGAAGGTCCGGTTGAAGTTGTTGGCGCGCGGCAGCATGTTGAGCAACGCCTTGCCGTTGGGGTTGATGCGGCCGGCCGGGATGATGTTCCCGGGGAAACACGCCGGACCTCCCGCGACGGCATCGCACGCGCCGGTCGCGAGCGGATCCTTGATGTTGATCAGGCGACCCTGGCTGTCGAGTGTCTGTGAGAAGTCTCCCTGCAGCTCGCGGTCGGTCGGCATGGTCCAGTTGCGGACGGGTCCTGGCCGGCTGACCAGCGGCGCCTCGAGGGAATAGAAGAAGAACAGTTTCTTGTTCGTCGACGGCACCGGACCGCCGAGGTTCGCGCCGAACGTGTTGAAGCGATATCGCGGCTTCTTGATGCCCGACCGGTTGGCAAAGAAATCGTTGGCGTTGAAGGCCTCGTTGCGCAGGTAGTGGTACAGATTTCCGTGGTACGTCGAACCGCCGCCCTTGCTCACGATCTGCACTTGACCGCCGCCGGCACGCCCGTACTCCGCGCGATAGGAATTGAGCAGCACGCGGACCTCGGCAATCGCGTCGAGGTTGATCTGCTGCGCCATGAGACCGCTGTTCCCGACCTCGTTGCCGATCACGCCGTCGACAATGACGTTGCTCCAATCGCGGCGGGCGCCGCCGACGTTGGGCACCGACGTGCCGAAGCTCATGCCCAGGGAGTCGACGGTGTTCTCGTAGCGGACGCCGGGAAGCAGCCGCATGATCGAGGTCACGTCGCGGCCGAGCACCTGGACCTGTTCAATCTGTTTGGCCGTAATCAGCCCGCTATGCTGGGTCTCGGCCGTGTTGACGTGGGTTCCGGTGGCCGCGACCGTCACGGTCTCGCCGACGCTGCCGAGTTCGAGCCCGAGGCCGGGCACCGCCAGGCGCTCGCCCGCGCTGAGGACGATGTTCTTCCGCTCCAGAGTGCGGAAACCCGAGAGGGAGATCTTCAGCGTGTACCGTCCGGGCTGCAGGTTGGTGACCTGAAAGTCCCCCCGGTCGTCGGTGACCGAGTCGCGCGCGTCATTGGTCGCTTCGCTGACGATCGTCACGGTGGCGCCGGGAATCACTCGTCCCTGCGGGTCCACAACGGTCCCGGCCATCGTCCCCGTAGAGCTCTGGGCGAAGGCGGAGCCGGCCAGCAGCACGGAGGAGACGACAACCGCGAAGAAACACCGCAGCATTCCTGACGTCAGTCTGACCATGAGTCCTCCTCGAAGCTGAAGGGCTCCGGTATAGCTGGCTTTATCGTCAAAGTAAACTCTAAAGTGGCTTACCGCGAAAAGAGCTGACGCAGGTACCTCAAGCCGTTTTCGGCCAGCGCGTCCTGAGAGGTGGCGAACGTGCGCCAGATGGCCGCGGCCTTGGCAATCGACTTCACTTTATTGGTGAACGACTCGATGACGAAGGGACCGGTGAAGCCGATGTCGCGGCAGGCGGCCGCCACCTCGTCCCATGGCACGTGTCCGGACCCAGGGGCCCCGCGATCGTTTTCACACGTGTGGAGCTGCTTCATGCGCGGGCCGGCGGCGCGGATCGCGTCGCCGATCGACCGCTCCTCGATGTTCATGTGGAACGTGTCGAGCATCACCCCGCAGGCGGGATGATCAACCCGGTCGGCGACCTCGATCGCCTGTGACGCGAGGTTGATGAAGCTCGTCTCGAAGCGGTTCAGCGGCTCCACGCCGAGCCACACGCCGCGCTCTCCCGCGTACCTCGCCAGCTCGCCGAGCTGCCGGACCAGCAGATCGATATCGCGCTTCCGTTCCTCGTCGGTCGCCTGCCATGTGCGGCCAACCGCGCTGTAGAGCGGACCGCAGACGTTGGCCGCCCCGAGGGTCTGCGCCGCATCGATGCAGTGCCGGAGATATTCCATCCCGTTGCGCCGGATCCCATCGTCCGGATGGATGAGATCGCGATCCGGCCCCATCGCGGCGCAGACGCCCACGGCGAGCCCGTTCGCCTTGGCGATCTCCGCCGCGCGGCGGTAATCGAGGTCGGCCGTGCTTTCGATCCCCACCTCGATCAAATCGAAGCCCATCCGCGCCACGATGGGCGCTAACCGGCCGAATTCCTCCGTATGCACCGGGGACGACCAGACCCACGCGTTCACACCGATCTGCGCCATGCTCACACTCCAGAGTCAAC
Organism: Acidobacteriota bacterium; assembly: GCA_031431095.1. GTDB lineage: Bacteria > Acidobacteriota > Vicinamibacteria > Vicinamibacterales > 2-12-FULL-66-21 > JAICSD01. The sequence goes on from JANPCT010000834.1 coordinate 11,719, forward strand.
ACACAACGGGGCCGACGATAGCAGACGGCGAGGCGGAACGCATCATCGGAAGCGGCGCGGCGGCTCCATTTGCAGGTTAGCAAGCATTGGAGCCCCCTGTGCGCCGGATGCGCCTCCGCCTCACGATAAGGAACCGGCCAGCCGTCCCCAGCATAAGAACGGCGCCGCAGACAACGGCGGCTGTCCTTTCCGGATGCATGCCGGCCCGATGGAAATCGTCGAGGGCGAGCCCAGGATGCCTGGACAGACGTGCGTTCGCGCGGTTGATGTACGCGTACCGGAAATCCGGTTTCAACGCGATAGCGCGATCGAAGTCGGCCACCGCTTTCGCTCGTGGGTAGCCGAACGCCATGTAGACAACCCCTCGGCTGTTGAACGCCTTGGGGTAATTGGGCCGCAGTTCGATCGCTCGCGTGTAGTCGGCGATTGCGCGCTCAGCGTCGCCTTTCAGATAGTACGCAAAGCCACGATCGTTATAGGCCTCCGCATAGTCCGATTTCAGCTGGATCGCCATGCTGTAGTCGGCGATGGCCCGATCGTATTGATGGACGCCGAACAAATTCTCGCCCCGTGTCAGATAGAACTCTGCGCCAGTTTCCTGCCCTGGAGAGGCGACGATCTGCGCTGGAGGGACGACCGTCTGAGATGG
>JANPCT010000835.1:0-2434 GCA_031431095.1 Acidobacteriota bacterium
GAAAATCGGCGCGCTCGTCGTTTACATCATCGTGATACTCGTCGCCACGCCGCAGGCACAGCAGCCGGTGGCGTTCAGCGGCGTGCCCGGCAGCATGAGTGCCGGTCCCGCCGCGCTGCCGCCGGATGCCACGGCGATCGACCTGCTGGTCGGTCGCTCGACCATCCTCAACGTCGGCACGCCGATCTTGCGCGTGTCGCTGACGGTGCCCGACGTCGCCGACGCGATGGTGACGGCGCCACAGCAGCTCCTGGTCCACGGCAAGACGCCGGGCACGATCTCACTGTTCGTCTGGGACCGCGCCGGCGGGATCAAGACCTACGAAGTGAACGTGCGCCGGGATCTGAGCCACCTCGTGGAGCAGATGCGCAACCTGTTCCCCGGTGAACCGATCACGGTGACCGGCAGCGGCAAGGACGTCGTCATCTCGGGCATCGTCTCGAGCAAGTACGTCATCGACAAGGCGGCGGACGTCACCGCCGGCTACGTCGACAAGAAAGATAACGTCGTCAACCTGCTGAAACAGGCTGAAGGCGTGGCCTCGAACCAGGTGATGCTGCGCGTGCGCTTCGCCGAAGTGAGCCGCAGCGCGCTGCAGGAACTCGGGGCGGCGTTCGTCGCCAACGGGTTCAAGAACGACTGGTTCGGCCGCACGTCGACGCAGCAGTTCGCCGCGCCGGACTTCGACGCCGAGAAACCGGGCGGGTTGACGTTCAGCGACTTCCTCAATGTCTTCCTGTTCAACTCGAAACAGGGCGTCGGCGCGGTGGTCAAGGCGCTGCAGACCAAGGGTCTGTTTCAGAGCCTGGCCGAGCCGAACCTCATTGCGAGCAACGGTAAAGAGGCGAGCTTCCTCGCCGGCGGCGAATACCCCTACCCGGTCGCACAGGCCGGCTCCGGCGGCAACACCGTCACCATCATGTTCAAGGAGTTCGGTGTCCGCCTCAGCTTCACGCCGACTGTGCTCGGCGGCGACTTGATCAACCTCAAGGTCCGTCCCGAGGTCAGCTCGCTGGACTTCGCGAACGGCGTCAGCCTTTCAGGGTTCCGCGTGCCGGCGCTCTCGACCCGCCGCACCGAAACCGAAGTGGAGCTCCAGGACGGCCAGACGTTCGCGATTGCCGGGCTGATGAACAACACCGTGTCCTCGACGATGTCGAAGATTCCGGGCATCGGCGACATCCCGGTCCTCGGCTACCTGTTCCGCAGCCGCGCCTATCAGAAGCAGCAGACCGAACTGGTGGTCATGATCACGCCGCAGATCATCCGCCGCGGATCGACCGGTGTGTCGCAGGGACTGCCGGCGATGGTCGAACCGTATCTCGCCGCTCCCGCGAAGACACTGCCGCAGCCCTCGCCGTATGTCGGGTCGCCCCGCAATCCCGCGCCCGCGGCGACGACTCGTCCCGGTGGTTCGGCGCAGAACGAGGCGCCGGCCGCGGCGCCCGTGCAGCAGGCGCCGGTCGCCAAGGCACCCGCGGCGCAGCCGGTCAAGACGGCGCCCGCGGTGACGCCACTCAAGTCCGTGCCGGTGCCGGCACCGAAGGCCGTGGTGAAGGCTGCACCGGCTCCCGATCCGAAGCTGGCGGCGCGCGTCCTCGAGGAGCGGCGCCAGGCCGCCGAGGCGCAGAAAATTGCCGACAAGAAAGCGGCCGACGAGAAAGCCGTCGCCGATCGCAAGGCGGCGGACGAAAAGGCGATTGCCGACCGCAAGTCGTTCGAGGAGAAGGCGGCCGCCGAGCGCAAGGGGAACGAAGAGCGTGCCCGGCAGCAGAAGCTCGATGCGGAGCGCGCGAGGCGCGAGGCCGAAGTCGCGAAGAAGAACGGGGAGCTCGAGCGCCGGCGCCAGGAAGAGATCAAGAAGCACGAGAAAACGGTGTCCGACGCCGCCGCCCGGCTGCGGCAGGCCCAGGCCGCCTACCAGGCGCAGGTCGACAAGCGTAAGAGCGACCGTTAACCGACGGCAGGAGATCGATCATGCCATTCACACGCCTGCGAAACATCAAGAACGAATCGGGCTTCTCGCTCGTGTTCGTCGCCGTCGGGATGATGGGCTTCGTCGCGGTGAGCATGCTGGCGATCGACGTCGGCATGATCATGACGGCGCGCAGCCAGGCGCAGAACTCCGCCGACGCCAGCGCGCTGGCGGGCGCGACGGCGCTGGTCTACAACGACTGGGACGACCGCACGGCCACGGGGCCGGCGGTCATGAACGCGTTGAGCGCCGGGCGTGCCAACAAGGTGATGGACGCGCCGGTCTCGGTCACGGTGCCGGACATCGAGTTTCCGAACGATCCCGCGGGCCAGCCGACGCGCGTCAAGTCGACGGTCTATCGGGACGCCAGCCGCGGCAATCCGGTGTCGACTCTCGTCGCGCAGTACTTCGGCATCAAGACCGCCAACATCACGGCAACGGCAACGGCGGAAGCCTCGC
>JANPCT010000836.1:0-4386 GCA_031431095.1 Acidobacteriota bacterium
ATCCGTGATTTATCGGTGGCACAGCTCGTGACACATGCGTACTGCGGATCATCTCAGGCAGCCGCTATCGACGAGGAGACAATCATGCTCGCGGCATCGACACGACCGAGCGAAGAAGACGCCATCAAGCGCACGTGGTCCCGCTTTTCGCAAGCCTGGCAGCGCGGCGACGTGCGCGAAGTGGCCGCGGTGTTCGATGACGATGGCGATCATCGGTTGCTCGCGGCCGGCGGCCGCGTGCTGCGAGGACGGCATCAACTCGAGATCGCGTTCGCCAAGGCCTTCGCGCATCGATCCGGTGAGCGCGGCCGGACGCTGCAGTGCGCGCTGACGTCGGTGCGATTTCTCCAGGCGGACGTCGCTATCGTCGACGGCACCTTGAAGTTCGGACCGCGCGTGCCTTCGCCTGGGCGGCCGCTCCCCGCCGGCGAGGAGCCCTTCACCGCCGTCATGCGGCGCCACGACCAGGATTGGTCGATTGCGGCGTGCCGCGCCGGCGCGCTCCACCGAGAGTAGGCCTTCGAAATGGAAATCGTTTTCGTGTCGTCGCTCGACGCAGCCGAAGAAGAACGAATCGCGTCCGTACTGATGGCGACCGTGAACGCGTTGCTGGCGGAGGCGCCGCTCGCGTACACACTGCGCATCAGGACATCGAGCCAGAAACTCTTTCAGCAGTCGCACGCAGCGGTGCTGACGCCGGGCGATGTCGGCAGCAAAGACGGTGGAGCCGTGTCGCGGCGTCGGCCAGACGCCCTCATGCCCGGTGCCGCCGGCGTCTAGAGTTGTGCTGAGCAGACATTAGTTCGCGGTTCCGGAACCTTTCCGGATTACGTCATCGTGATCAGCAGAAGAAGACGGGAAAATTCGTGAAGTGCACCGGTTGCAACGGGTATGGCGATTGCTCTGACGGGCGCGACGCCGCCCCTCGGGGGCAGTCACCCTGCAAATCATGTTGACCACCATCTGTCGGGAGGATTCGACGAGCATCCCCGACCGCGTCTCGCTCGACGGCGTCTTTGCCTTTGATGCGCTCCTGCTCGCCGGCACGCAGACCTGGCGGCGGACGGCGTTCGATCAGTTGCTGCCAAGGCCGCTGCTTCCCGTCGGCGATCTGCCGCTGATGGCGCATCCGCTGCGATGGCTGCGCGACGCCGGCGCCCGCCGGGTGACGATCTGCGCGAACGGACTCGGCCCGCAGCTGCAGGAGCATCTCGAACCCGTGCGCCACCTCGTGCCGGCGTTCAGTTTTCACGAAGACGAATCACCGCGCGGCACTGCCGGAAGCCTGCGCGACGCCGCGCTGGCCACCGACGGCGAGCTGTTCGTCGTTGCGGACGCGACCACGATTCCGGATGTCAACCTGCTGCGCGTGCTGCTCGAGCACCGCGAGTCGCAGGCCGCGCTCACGATCATCGTGCAGCCGTCACCGGCCGGCGGGGAGAAGACCCTGATCCCGACGGGCCTCTATATCTTCAGCCGCCGCGCCTTCGACTACGTTCCTGCCGCCGGCTATCAAGACATCAAGGAGTCGCTCATCCCGCGTCTGTACGGCGCTGGGCAGATCGTGTTGACGAGCGAAGCCGACAACGTGTGCGCGCGCGTGCTGGATGCGCGGACCTACCTGGCCGTGAGCCGCCGGACGATTGCGCGCTCGTCGACCGCACGATCGCCGTTCTGCAACGGCGTCGGCCCAGTGGATTACTCCGGATTGATCGATCCCCGCGCGCGCATCAGCACGTCGGCGCTGCTCGTCGGTCCCGTCATGGTCGGCGCCAACGTGGAAATCCAGGACGGCGCCGTCATCGTCGGGCCGGCGTCCATCGGCGCCGACTCGGTCGTCTCCACAGGGGCCCTGGTGTCCCGTTCGGTGATCTGGTCCTGCTGCACCGTCGGCGCCGACGCGACCGTCGATCGATCGATCCTCTCGACGGGCGTGAGCGTGCCGGCTGGAGCCAGTCTCCTCGGCGCGATCAAGGTGACCTCCGCTCCCGCAACGGCCAAGCCTATCCGCCGACCGGTACCGGTACCCGGCATGGAACCGGCCGTCAACGCGCGCGGCCTGGCGTTGAGCTAATCCGCCGCACTCCCTCTCCGGATCCGATCGGTAGACATTGTTCTTCGCGAGGGATGACTTTCGTCGCCGCCGCGACCCAAACGGATCTGAGATCACCGAAAGTGCTTGTGTTTCAGCAGCTTGCCCTGGCTCGCTGAACGGGCTCGACGGGCCGCAAATTGCTCCCTGCAGCTGACACGTGGCAATCTTCCCGGCCCTTCTCGATCGGCGCCCCGCGTACCTGGATGACGGGACCGGCCGCACGTCGCTGCTTCTGGCGCCCCTGCCGACGGGGAGCCTGATCTGCGAACTGCACGCCCGTTTCGAAAGCGTCTGTCACGACGCCATCTCCGTCGTCGCCACCTTCGAGCCGTCGGCCGCCTACACCGCGGCAATCCGCGGCGCCTGTCCCGAGGTCACGTCGGTGATGCCCGTTCGCGACTTCGTGTCCCGGTTCGCCGGCTACGACCTGAAGGACTGGCTGGTGATCGTCGACCCGGCGTGCTTTCCGTTGGCGTCCATTGACTGGCGGCTGATCGAAGCCGAACTGGCCCGTCCTCAGGCCGGCGCGCTGCACATCGTGGCGCTCGACGAGAACCCTGGCGGCACGACCGAGCGCGTGCAGCTCGACGCCGCCGGCAAGGTGCGCCGTATTCAGCGCTATTACGATGCGCACACGTGGGCGTTCACCCGCGGCATCGCCTGTTCGATTGTGCCCGCCGCCGCGCTGGTGGCCGCGAACTGCTCCAACTTCACGAATTTGCGCGAGCTGCGCCACGAGCTGATGCGCCGCGGCGTTCCCAGTCGCGACCTCCCGCTGGTCCCCGGTGCGCTCGATCTCGAGAACCCCCGCGCGCTGCTGCACCTGGCGGAGCGATGCCTCCTCGCGTCCGGACCGGCGAATCGTGCGCCGCTGGTCGCGCTGTCCGCCGTCGTCGACCGCACCGCGCAACTGGTCGGCCCCGTGTTCGTGCAGGATGATGCGCTGATCGGAGCGGGCGCGCGCGTCATCGGACCGACGGTGGTGGGCAAGGGAGCCCGCATCGGCGCGCGCGCGGTCATCGCCCAGTGCCTGGTCGCGCCGGGAGCCCGTATCCCCGCCGATACCGTCCATCGCCACGCCGTCCTGGCGGGCAGCGGCACTGCGGCGAGTCAATTCGACGAGCGCGACGACGCCGCGCAACTCGATGAATTGCCGTACGACGCCGGCTCGGGTCACAAGCCGGGGATATATCCGCGCATCAAGGCGGTGATCGAGCCGTGCTTCGCCGCGGTGGCGCTCGTGCTGCTGCTGCCGCTCCTGGCGCTGATTGCGCTCATCGTCAAGCTCGAATCGCGCGGACCGGTGCTGTACGGGGATTTCCGCGAGACGATCGGTGGACGGTCGTTCCGCTGCTGGAAGTTCCGGACGATGTGCAGCGGAGCGGCAGCGCGCCAGCGGGAAATGCTGATGGCCAACGAGGTCGACGGACCGCAGTTCAAGATCGAAGGCGATCCCCGCGTGACGAGGGTCGGCGTCTGGCTGCGGTTCCTGAGTCTCGACGAACTGCCGCAGCTGCTCAACATCCTCTGCGGCGAGATGAGCCTCGTTGGACCGCGCCCGTCTCCCTTCCGCGAAAATCAGATCTGCATCCCGTGGCGCGAGGCGCGACTGTCGGTGCGCCCCGGCATCACGGGTCTGTGGCAGGTGTGCCGCGCCGAACGCCGCGCCGGAGACTTCCACCAGTGGATCCACTACGACCTGCTCTACGTCCGCAACCAATCGTTCACCGTCGATTTCCGCCTCGTCCTCGCCACCTTCGTGACGTTGACGACGGGCCGGCGGGTGCCGGCGTCGTGGGTGCTCCCCGCGTCCGTGCTGGGTCCCCTCGATGCCGAACCGACGACCACCGAGGCTGCTTATGATTCCGCACGCGCGTGACCTCAGCCCGGTCCTGACTGTGGAGAGCGGGCCGCCCGAGGCAATGATTCAGCGTCTGCGAGGCGTGGCCGCGGCTGCGCTGCCGCGCATGTACAGTCCCGGGGCGCAGCGCTACGTGTTCACGGTGCGTCGAGAGGACGGTTTCCTGAGACCCGCTGGTGTGAGCAGCCGCTACACCGCCATCACGCTCATCGGACTCGCAGCCGATGGTCTGGACAAGTGGACGCTGCCGTACGACGCGAAGGCGCTTGCGCGCGCGCTGGTGAAGGACCTGCCGGACAATCGCAATCTCGGGGATGCGGCACTGGTCGCGTGGGCCGCGCGCGCCGTCGGCGTCGAGACCGAGCTTGCCTGGCGGCACGTCGCGGGCCTGCTGGCGCGGCGCCCGAACCACCCGACGGTTGAAACTGCA
>JANPCT010000837.1:0-2385 GCA_031431095.1 Acidobacteriota bacterium
TCAGCGCCGCGCTCGATGCCGCGCTGCGGTTGCTCGCCGCCGGCGGACATGCCGCGGGCGATACGGTGCGTCAGCCGTTGATGACGACGCTGCGCGCGTTGCCCGCCGGCGAGACGCCTGGCCGGCTGACCCGCGTGTTGCAGCCGGGGGGATTCGAGAGTCTCGCGGGACTGTCGATTCGCGGCGTCAAGGTTCCACGCGTCGCGCCGCCGCCTGCGCAGGCGCCCGTTCGCGATGCCCCGCGCAAGAAGCGACCGGCGGCGGATCCCAAGGCACTCGCCCGCGCTCGCGAAGAGGTCGCCACCGCGACCCGCGTGTTAAAGGACGCGCAGCACGCCGCGCAACGCGAGGAGTTCGAACGCGCGCGCGCCGCGCGCGACGCGGATCAAGCGGCGCGCGCGGTGACGAGATCCCGTGACGCGCTGAAGGAAGCCGAGGTCGCGCTGAAGGAAGCGGAAGCAGCGGAGACGGACTCGAAGCGGAAGAGAGAAGCAGGCGAGCAGCGTGCGACCGATGCATCAGAGGCTGCTGATGCGGCGCGCACCCGCCTCGCGGCGGCGCAGCAGCAGCTCGACTCGCTGAACGGCAAGGATTAGCGGGGTGAACCCTCGCTTCAGGTCTCTTCCAGCCGGCGCGCCACGCTCGCGACGGTGGCGACGAGCTCCGATGGATCCACCGGCTTCGACACGTGCACGAGGAAACCAGCGCGCAGCGCGCGCGTGCGATCCTCGGAACGGGCAAACGCGGTCAGCGCGATAGCCGGAACCTTGCCGCCACGTTCGGGGCCGAGAGCGCGGACGCTCTTCAGCAGCTGGAATCCGTCGGCGCCCGGCATTCCGATGTCGCTGATCAGCACGTCTGGACGCGCCGATTCGACGAGCGCAAGCGCCTCCTCTGCGTTGGCGGCCGTCAACACGTCGCCGGAACAGTCCTCGAGCACGCGCTTGATCAGATCGCGCGCGTCGGCCTGATCGTCCACCACCAGGATTTTCAATCCGGCGAGTTCCGCAGGCACGAAGATACGGGGGCCGTCGGCTGCCGATGCCGGATGCTGGCGCGCCGTGAACTCGCGCGGCCGTTGCACGACGGCCACCGGCAGTTGCACTGCGACGGTGGTGCCGGTGCCGTCCCCATCGCTCTTCACCGTCACGGTACCGCCATGCAGTTCCACCAGGCTCTTGACGATGGAGAGTCCGATGCCGAGGCCGCCGTACTTCCTCGTCGTCGAAGCATCAGCCTGCCTGAATCGCTCGAACAGATGCGGCAGGAACTCGGTTTTTATGCCGACCCCGGTGTCGGCGACACTGATCTCGATATGCGAGTTGACGCGCTCGAGGACGACCTGGATGCGGCCGCCGCGCGGCGTGAACTTGATGGCATTCGACAGCAGGTTCCAGATCACCTGCTGCAGCCGTCCGGGGTCGCCGGAGATAGGACCGGCCGAGGGATCGAGCATCGCGTTGAGGCGGATGCCTTTCGCATCCGCCGCCGGCCTCACCGTTTCGATCGCCGACTGGATGAAGACAATCGGCTGGAGCGGCTGGATGTCGAGCCGCAGTTTGCCTGACGTGATCCGGCTCATGTCGAGCAGGTCCTCGATCAGTTGTGTCTGCGCCCGCGCGTTGCGTTCGATCGTCTGAAGGCCCTTGAGCAGCTCGGCTTCGTCTTTTCTGCCCGTCCTCAGGACCTGCGACCAGCCGAGGATGGCGTTGAGCGGCGTGCGCAACTCGTGCGAGAGCGTCGCCAGGAACTCGTCCTTCATGTCGCTCATCCGCTCTGCTTCGCTGCGCGCGGCGCGTTCGCTTTCGAGGAGCACGGTGCGTTCCTCCGCGGCGCGCAGCGAGGCTTCGTACAGCCGGGCGTTGTCGATGGCGATGCCGGCTTGCGCCGCAACCCCCGAGATGAGCCGTTCGGATCGCTCGGTGAAGACGTGGGTCTCGGGGTGGCCGAAGAACAGTCCGCCGATCACTTCGCCCGAGCGCGATCGCACCGGGACGGCGAGATAGCTTCGCACCGGCAGGTGCCCCTTCGGCATGCCGTGATGCGGCCCCATCGTCCCGTAACGCGGATCCTTCAGCACGTCGTCCGAGCGAATGGGCGGAGCGCCGCGGAAGGTCGGACCGAACAGCGCCGTCGCGCGAGGATTGCCGAAGCGTTCGAAGGCCTCGCGCGGTGCGCCCGACAGCGTGAAGAGCAGGAACGAGTCCCCCTTCGCATCGGTGGTGTTGTAGAAGAAGGCACCAAACTTCGCGCCGCTCAGCTCTGTCGCCGCGTCGGTCACCGCCTGGATGAGCGCCTGAAGGTCGAGCGTCGAGCCGATGGCCTTGCCGGTTTCGTTGAGCAGTTCGAGGATACGCCGTTCGTCGCGGAGGGCTGCCTCGGCGT
>JANPCT010000838.1:0-4158 GCA_031431095.1 Acidobacteriota bacterium
GGCCCGACCACCAGCTTCTCCATGTAGAGATCGGGCGCATGCAGCAGGCCGCCCTTGCTGGACGCCGCCAGCACGGCGATCGCGTTAGGCGCGCCGGTGGAACACAGGTTGGTGCCCTCGAGGGGATCGACGGCGATGTCCACGCTGGGCAGCATCCCCCACGGAAACTTGCCTTTCGCCGCCAGCCCGACCTTCTCGCCGATGTAGAGCATCGGCGCCTCGTCGCGCTCGCCCTCCCCGATGACGATGGTGCCGTCGATCGGCACGGTGTCGAGCGACTCGCGCATCGCCTCGACCGCCGCGTGGTCGGACTTGTGGCCGTCCCCCTGGCCCATCGTGTGCGCGCACGCGATGGCCGCCTGTTCGACGACGCGCAGGAAGTCCAGCGACAGGTCAGAGTTCATCGAGGCGCTCCATTGCCGATTGCCGATTGCCGCCAATCGCCCGTGTCACCCCTTGTGCGGCGGCAGCTCGCACCGGGTGGGTTTGTCCTGGCGATAGCCGAGCACATAGTCGGCCTGCATGACCTTGTGGATCTCGCGGGTGCCTTCGTAGATGACCGCGCCCTTGCAGTTGCGGTAGAAGCGGCCGGCGGGATATTCGTCGGAGTAGCCGTTGGCCCCGTGCACCTGGACGCAATCGCCGGCGGCGCGTTCCGACGCCACCGTCGAGAACCACTTGGCGAGGCCGGTCTCGCGCGTGTTGCGCCGCCCCTGGTTCTTCAGGAAGCCCGCGCGCATCCACAGCAGGCGCGACGCCTGGTAGTCGCTCTCCATCTGCGCGATCATTTCCTTGACCAGCTGATGCTGGCCGATCTCGACGCCGAAGGTCTTGCGCTGCTTCGCGTACCTGCTGCTGGCATCACGGCACGCGCGAATCAGCCCCGTCGCGCCGGCCGCCACCGTGTAGCGTCCCTGGTCGAGCGCGAACATCGCGATCTTGAAACCCTCGCCGGGTTTGCCGAGCATGTTCTCCTCCGGCACCTCCATGTCGTCCATCTTGAAGTAGCCGGTGTTGCCTGCGAGGATGCCCCACTTCTCCTTGAGCGTGCCGCTCGAAAAGCCCTTGAACCCCCGTTCGACGATGAAGGCGCTGATGCCGGAGGGATCCTTCTGCTTCTTCTTGTCGAGGTCGGACCAGCCGAAGACGAGGAAGTGATCGGCGACATCCGCGAGCGAGATCCACATCTTCTCGCCGGTGATGTGGTAGCGATCCCCCTTCTTGACGGCCGTCGTCTGCATCCCCCTGACGTCGCTGCCGGCGGCGGGCTCGGTCAGGCCGTAGGTGGCGATCTTCGTCCCCTGCGCCTGCGGCACGAGGTACTTCTGCTTCTGTGCTTCGCTTCCCCACGACAGCAGCGACAGGCAGTTCAGCCCCGCGTGCACGGACATGATCACACGCAGCGAGGTGTCGACGTATTCGAGCTCCTCGCTGATGATGCCGAGGCTGATGTAGTCCATGCCGGCGCCGCCGTACTCGACCGGCACCGACGCGCCGAGCAGGCCGAGTGCGGCCATCTGCGGAAAGATGCCGCGATCGAAACGATGCTCGCGATCGAGGTCGTGGATTTTCGGCTGCACTTCGCGTGCGCCCCACTCGCGGACCGACTGCTCCAGCAGCCGCTGTTCTTCTGTGAGATCGAAATCAAGCATGAAGCCGTCCTTCTCGAAGTATGAAAACAACTTATTGTTTCACACCCGGGGAAAGTCCCCTTCGCTCTGGCTTCGATCCTGCGACCCCTTCGAGGAAGAATCAGGCGCGCGACACCGTCACGGCCGCACCCCGTGCCAGCCCCAGGCGATCGGCGGCGCTCGACGAGGGCGCGGCAAGCTCGAGTTGATCGGTGCTGCCGAAGAGGGCGCCGACGCCGTCGGGCGGGAGCTCGGCGTAGGTCGCGACCAGGCGTTCGATGCGCTGGCCGGCGGCGTCGATGGTGATGCCCGCCTGACCGAGGCGCTCAACCATCTTCCGATCGATGTTGGTGACCAGGTTGCCGAAGCGGTCCACGCGCAGCACCACGCCTCGTACGGCGCCCGTCACCTCCTCGGCGCGGGGGATGTCGAGGGCGTGAACCTCGGTGATGGCGCGGCCCAGCGCTGAAAGCTGTGTCCCCTTCGCCAGCCACGCCGCCGCCGGCGCGAAGCGGTCGCGGCCTTCGAAGGTCCGGCTCACGGTCGGGCGCGCATAGCGGCGCTCGGTGAGCTCGACCATCTTCTTCGCCGGCGACTCGCGCAGGACCTGGGTGAGGAGGCCGTTGTCGGGGGCGACGAAGCGATAGTCGCCGACGTCGGCGGCAAAGCCGCGCCGCGCCGAGCCGACACCCGGATCGACGACCGCGACGAAGATCGACCCCGCGGGGAAATAGCGGTAGGCCGCCGCGAGGGCGAGCGCGCCGGCGGTGACGTCGTGCGGCGGAATGTCGTGGGTGATGTCGACGAGCGACGCGTCGGGGCAAATCCCGAGGATTACCCCTTTCATGGTTGCCGCGTAATGGTCCTGCGTCCCGAAGTCGGTCAGCAGGGCGATGAGCGGGCGCATCAGGCCCGCTTTCGCAGCAGGATCTCGCGCGTGTTGCTCTTGAGCAGGAACGATTCAGACACGGTGAGCCCGTCGAACATCTTGATGATGTCGCGGTTCTGCAGGACGTACTTCGCCCCGCCCGTGCCCGGGTTGTGACGGTGGCGCAGCGAGGAGGACGCCTCGACGATCTCGTACTTCGTGAACGGCACGCGCTCCGTGGCCTTGGTGCAGAAGAAGCCCATCACGGCGCCGCCCGGCCGCAGGACGCGGACGATTTCGCGCGCCAGCGCCTTTGACGAAGGGCCTTCGAGGAAATCAAACACGTCCCAGCACAGCACGCCGTCCACCGTGCCGTCCGCCATCGTGAAACGCTTGGCGAGGGTGTCGGGGAGCGCGTCGCGCGTATGCGCGCGCGTGTGACGATCAATCTCACTGGCCAGGTCCTCGATGAAGAGCTTGCAGCCGAGATGCTCGCCGAAGAACGCGACGTTGGTGCCAACCACCGGGCCGAAATCGATGAGGACCGGGGCGTCCTTGTTCGAGAGCGCGGCGATGAACTTCTGCAGCGCCTTCGACGCGACGACGGGCTCCGGCCCCCTGGGCGCAGGCGCATCGCCGGCGCGCCCGGGTTGGTTGTCCTCGGGGCGTTTGTTGCCGAACTTGAGCAGATCGGAAATCGACACGTTAGAGGTTCGGGCCCGGGGCTCGGGGTTCAAGGCATCGAACCCGCGAACCGCCGAACCCGAGGAGCGTTACCGCGGCCCTGCGCCGGCAGGCGCGGGCTGCGACTCTTTCGCCGGGGCGGCCGCCGGCTGTGCAGAGGTGGATGCCTTGGCGTCGCCCTTGGCGGACTCGCCGGGCTTCGCGCCGGCGCGCTGCATGTCGATGCTGCCGCGGAAATGCGCTCCTTCGGCAATGCCGACGCGCGGCGCCGCGATGTCGCCGTCAACCGAGCCGTTGTCGCGCAGATCGACCTTCTCGCTGGCGGTGACGTTGCCGGTCACTTCGCCGAGAATGATCACGGACTTCGCGAACACCTGGGCCTTGATGCGGCCATTGGGGCCGATCGTCAGCACGTTCTGGCGCAGCTCGATCTTGCCTTCCACGTGGCCCTCGATGGTGAGGTCCTCGCTGCCGGTCAGCTCGCCCTTGATGACGACGGATTTTCCGATATTCACGGGCCCCTTCTCCATTCCGCGAGCTGCGTCGCTGCTGCGCGCCGGTTCCGGGACCGGCGGAGTATTGATGTTGGTCTGCATCGTCTGAGCCGTTCCCGCGGCAGCCGGGCCGCCGCCAGGCGGCGTCGGTTTCACCGCGTCATCCCGTTTCCACATGGCACTCTCTCCACCTGTCGCCGTAGTTGACCTCGCAGAGTCGTTGGGGGAGCAGGTGCGGTCAGTATATGGTCCCCTTGCAGACCTGTCTAGTCCTTTTACTGCTGAGACTTACAGGGAATGGTACAATGTTGACCGTCACCCACGCCAATGAGCCGTGTCTACCTCGATCACAACGCGACCACCCCGCCGCACGAGGCGGTCATTGCGGCGGTCGCCCGCGCGCTCGCCGAAGATTTCGGCAACGCCTCCAGCGTGCATCACTTCGGACAGCGCGCCAAGGCGCTGCTCGACGAGGCGCGGA
>JANPCT010000839.1:0-3208 GCA_031431095.1 Acidobacteriota bacterium
ACCTGGCACGAGCGATGGACGTGGCGTGACCGCCCCGCCGATGCGTCGGGGCGCGCGCGGCGCCTCTGGCGCTTCCACGCCGCGAACGGCCTGATCTCGCTCGCCGGTAACCTGCTGCTGATGCGCATCCTCGTCGGCCTCTGCGAAATCCCCCCCGTAGGCGCCAACCTGGTCGCGGTCGTGGCCTGCGGGCTGGTCAATTACGCGGCCAGCGACCGGTTCGTCTTTCGCGTAACATAGAGGGTCTGGTATTCGATTTTTAGGAGGCATTGCATGTATCTGCTCACGACCGTAGCGACCCTCGCGCTCGCCGCGGCCACTTTCGCGGCGCAGACGCCGCCGCCGGCCGCCAACCCCGTGGAACTGAAGGTTGGCGACCAGGCCCCTGATTTCTCGCTGGAAGCGGGAGACGGCAAGACCTACAAACTCTCCTCATTCAAGGGCAAGCAGGCGGTGGTCGTCGCCTGGTTCCCGAAGGCCTACACGAGCGGCTGCACCATCGAGTGCAAGTCTCTGGCGGAGCACGGCGACTTGATCAAGAAGTACAACGTCGCGTACTTCATGGCGAGCGTCGACCCGGTTTCCGAGAACAAGGGCTTCGGCGAGCTGACCAAGGCGGACTTTCCGCTGTTGAGCGACCCGACCAAGGCGACCGCGACCGCGTACGGCGTCCTCAGCCCCCGCGGCGTGGCCAACCGCTGGACGTTCTACATCGGCAAGGACGGCAAGATCCTCGAGATCGACAAGACGATCAAGGTCGCCACGTCCGCGGAAGACATGGCCGCGAAGCTCGGCGAGCTGCACGTCGAACCGGCCAAGCGCTGAGCCCTACGCGATCCGACGGTACAAGGCACGGAGCCGGGTACGCGAACAGCGTCCCGGCTCTTTGTCGTTGACGGTGCTCGCGCGCGACGCAGGGGCCCGGCAAATGGATCGACGCAGAAGGCTGGAAGCGAACAGCAGCGAACACCCGTGCGGCTACGCCGTCGCGGCGATGGCCGCAGCGCCTCGCAGTGTCAGCGCGACGAAGGTCAGCGTTGCATTGGTGCAGCCGCCGGTCGGCAGCGTGGCCGCCCCCGACACGAACAGGTTCTCGTGATCGTGCGTGCGGCCGTGGCTGTCGCACACGCTCGCCGCCGGGTCGTTCCCCATCCGGCAGCCCCCGGCCGGGTGATCGAGGTAGCTGCCGTCGCTGACGTTGAGCACCCGCCCGTTGTTGGCCTTCGCCAGCCGCTCGAAGACGTTGACGATGTGGGCCCTGGTAGCCGCGGCGCGAGACGTGGACGCGTCATCCAGCACGTGGCGGATCGCGGGAAGCGGATCGCCCCAGCGATTTTTTTTCGACGCGTCGAGCGTCAGGGCGCTGGCCGCCGCCGGATGGACGTCGTAGTACGCGCGCACGCGCGCGGCGCCGCGGACGGTGCGGTCGCGCCAGTCCTTCATCAGCGCATCGCCCGTCAACAGGCGGCCCTCGCCGTCCTTCAACCTGGGATCGCGGCCCGCCGAGCTCTCCCAGACGCGCAGGTCGTGCCGCATGAAGGGAACGTCTGTCGCGCAGCGGAAGTACTGCCGCGAGATCAGACTGTGCTGCTCGTTCATTCCAGGAAAGAGTGTGGCGTCCAGCTCGATCTGCGCACCGACGAAGGCATGCCCGTTCATGTACCGGCCGACCAGCCCGGAACTGTTGGCGACGCCGGAGAGGAGCAGCAGGTGCGGCGACCACGCATATCCCGCGGCCAGGACGAATGTCCCGGCGCGGTATTCCACCGCCTCGCCGGACTGCCGGGATACCGCGGCGGCGGAGACAATGCGCTTGCGATCGGAACTCGCCACCAGCCGCCGCACCAGCGTCTGCTCGTGCAGGGTGATCTTCCCGGCGGTCAGCAGCGTTTTGAACGTGAAATCCGGTGAGTAGCGCGCGCCGGTCGGACAGATTTCGCAGGTGTTGCAGCGCAGGCACGCGGCCCGGCCGCCGTACGGCCGCGTGTTCTTCGCCTGCGGAGTGCCGTGAAATGGGATGCCGCTTCTGTCGGCCCACGCTTTCAGCACCGCCAGGTTGTACGACAGCGGCATCGGCGCCATCGGATACGGCTCGGACCGCTTGTCCTCAGCATGCGGCGAGGGCTCGCCCGAGACGCCCAGCCGCCGCTCTGCCTCGCAATAATGCCGCTCCAGATCGCTCCAGGCCAGCGGCCAGTCGACGGCCAGGCCGTAGCGCGACCTCAGCGTGAGGTCTTCCTCGGAGAAGCGGTTGGTGACACCACCCCAGTGCAGGGCGCTGCCGCCAACCGCCATCGTCCGCGAAATTATCCCGGCGCCAGCCTGGTCCTCGATGAAGTCACCCGGCCAGGCGTTCTCACCGTAGTCGAGACTGCGCTGCCGGTAGCGGCCGCGGTTCTCGAAATCGAAGATCGTCCTGCCGGCATCGACAATCGTGATGGCCACGCCCGGCTTCAGCTCGGACAGCTTTTCAGCCAGCATGGCCGCGCTGATACCGCCGCCGATGATGCAGACGCCGGTCTCGTGGATGGTCATCGAGGTGCGATACCCGCGGGCTGAGGCGCGGGTTTGTTTTCCGATCCGGTGAGGCCGCGACAGGCATCCCGGCCAATCGCGGCGCGGTAGCAGAGGTCGGACGCAGCCGGCGAGTTGAAGTAGTGCCCCATCAGGTCCGCTGCGATATGCGCCCCGTTCGGACGCGCCGGAAGACGTTCGATGTTCGCCGCCACAATCGCGGCTTCGACAATCGCGCGGCGCGGCTCCACTCCGGCGGCGGCAAAGTCCGCTGCCCCCACCGCTCTCGCGGCGGCGTCGAGCGCCATCAGCTGTGCGGGATAGTCGCGCGCGGGAGACGGACCCGTATTGCGAACCCGAGTGTTGCCGTAGCCATGGTCGGTGTCGGCCCCCTCTCTGTAGTCCGCGATCCAGCGCATGAACGCCGCGACGGCCACAGGACGATCGGCCTCGGCAGGAAGCACGACTCCGGCGATCGCGGCAAGAACCACCGGATCGAGGCCGCCCGCCTGCAGCGAGAAGTGGCGCGCATCGAAAAGCGGCGCCGCAGCGGCGGCCCCGAGGGACTTCAGTGCTCTGCGTCGCGAGATCGCCATCAGCCCTCCCGATACCATCTGCCGCGTGCGCTGGTCTCGTGCCGTCTGACTTCCGTCAGACTCCTTCGGCGACAATCATCATCGATTCGGCCGTTGCC
>JANPCT010000840.1:0-3040 GCA_031431095.1 Acidobacteriota bacterium
CGGCCACGAGCACCGTGACGTCAGCCGCCGGCGCGGCCGCGGGCCGGCCGCCGTCGTTCATCCAGATCACGAGCTCGCGATCCCTTGCGCCGACGCGATCCACGATCAGGAAGGACTGCCGCTGCGTCCAGCGGAAGCTATGATTCTGGCTCGTCTCCTTGGCGTGGAAGCGGATGACGTGCAGGTCATCGCCGGCGCCAACATCGAGATCGACCGGTCCGGCCGCCGCGCCGGCAGGCCCGAATGCATACACGCTGTAGTCGAACTCCTTGTGCCCGACGCGGCGCGGATAGGCGTTGCGGCCCGACTCGTACTCCGGAACCTGGAACCGGTCGGTTGACACCGGCGCGACGCTCCACTGCGCGGACAGCAGATCCGTGCCGCCGCCACCGAGGAACAACACGCGTCTGAAGCGGCTCCGCGCGTGCTCGAGGAATGCCGCGAACATCGCCTTGTCGGGCGCGGCGTTCGACAGGACCAGCACGTTGCGCGCGTAAGTATAGGCCAGGGGCAGGCCGAGCACGTGCACATCGGAGCCGGCGTCACGGGACTCGACAATCAACAGGTCGTCATCCCCGATCTGCGCCGCCAGCGTTTCGAGCCGCGCAATGATGCCTTCGTACTCGACGTGCGCCACGACCGGTCTGGCCGCACGCGCGTACTGCACGCCAAGGACCGTCAGAAACGCGAGGCCGATTGCCCCGCGGATGACACGCGTCACCGTGCCTCCGCCGCGCACCCCCCACAGCGCAGCCGCGGCGACGAGCAGTAGTCCTCCGGGCAGGATCACCGGGATGAACCGCCGCGCCACCCAGAAGTGTTCTGGCGCGATGCGGATTTTGTAGAAGAAGAACACCGAGAACGCCGTCAGCGTGAAGATGAACGCGGGATCCCGCCAGAACAGCCGGCGCGCCACCAGTGCGTAGCCGACCAGCGCGGCGATGAGCGCGGGCAGCGTGAAGTAGAACGCGGCGAACGTGCGCAGGGCATAGGCGTCGTAGTCGGTGAGCTTGCCGCCCGGCTGCCGGAACTCCGCCGCGTAGATCGCCAGCGCCAGCACCGCCGCCGTCAGGACGGCCGGCAACACGTGCATCGTTCGCGCGGACCAGGCCGATGACGCGCGTCCGACAACCGTCAGGCCGATCAGAGCCGCCGCCCCGCCGCCCAATATCGTCCATTGCCACCACGGCAGGTGCGTGATGAAGATCAGCGGCAGCTCGAAGTATTCCCGCATCGGTCCGAGCAGGTAGCAGAGGCACAACGCGCCTCCCGCCGCGAGCGGCGCCAGGAACGTCCACCGCACGCGTTGCCCGGCGACGAATCCCGCCGCCAGCGACGCCGCCACCGCGCCGATGGCGATGACGGTATCGAACCGCAGGAACAACAGCAGCGCCAGCAGCGCGCCCGCCACCGGCGCAAAAAAAGCGTCATCGTCCACGTGCGCGCGCGCGTTCGCCAGCAGCGCCGCGAACAGCAGCGCCTGCATGACGATGTCGGCGTTGGGATAGCGGGAGAACCACACCTGGACCACGTGAAGCGCCAGCAGCGTCGCGGCCGCGGCGGCGGCGGGGCGGCCGAGCAGCCGCGCCCCGGCGAAGTACACCGATAGCAGGCCGAGCACGCCCCAGGCGGCGAACGTCCAGCGCGCCCCGGTCAGACCGTGGAGCCCGTAGCCGATGGCGATCGATGCTGGAAAGACATGCGGGAACTGGCTCACGACTGCGCCGGTATCGGGGTCGAGCACGTAGAACCCCATGAACCGCAGCGCGACGAAGCGGGCGCGGTTGGCGTCCCTTGGCACGAACAGGTCGCGCGCGAAGGGCGGCACGGCGGCAATGACAGGGTCGCTGATCACGAGCGCGCCGCGCTGCGCGATCTGAAGGCCGGCGTTGACGTAGACGCCGGGATCCTTGCCGCCGATGATGTATTCCGACGGCGGCAGGAAGCGCCATCCGGCGACGAGTGCGAGTGCCAGTGGAATGCACGCCGCCAGACCCGGCCGGGGCGCCGCGCGCCCGAGCCGCAGGTCGAATCGCGCGGCCAGCGCCATGCCTGCCGCCAGCAATAGCTCGGCGATGAGCAGCCGCTTGAAGCTGTAGCGATGCAGCGCCGCCGCGGCCAGCACCAGCGAGATGGAGATCGCCACACTGAGAATGAGCGCCCAGTAGCCGCGTTCTTCCGCCGCGAGCGCCGCGCGCCGGTTGCGATCCCCAATCGGCATCCGGAACAGGAGGGATCCGGGCAGCCAGCCGACGACGAGGAGCTGCAGCAGCGTAAGCATCAGAACTGAAAGTAAATGAAATCCGACCCGCCGAAGTTGCCGAACAGGAGGATCAGGTAGAGCGTCGCGACGTAGATGGCATAGCGCCAACCGGCACGCAGTTTCGGTACTGCCAGCACGTCATCCGCGCGAGCTTCGAGGACGTGCACCAGCAGCAGCGGCGTGGTGTAGAGCAACAACGGTAGCAGGATTCCGGTGACGTCAACACTGGAAGGCGCAAAGCCGGACACCAGGCTGTGCGTGAGCTCCCCCAGCGTGCGCAGGGACGGCGCCCTGAAGATCAGCCAGCCATAACATGTCAGATGGAACATGACGAGCCACGCCAACATCCGCCGCGCCCCCCGCATTGTCGGGAAAGTGCGCTCGCGCGGCCGGTACAGGATGAGGAGCACCGCCTGATAAAGGCCCCACAATAGAAACGTCCACGCCGCCCCGTGCCACAACCCGCCGAGCAGCATGGTCACCAGCAGGTTACGCCGCGTCGCCCACGCGCTGCCGCGACTGCCTCCCAGCGGTTTGTACAGGTAGTCACGCAGCCACGTCGACAGACTGATGTGCCAGTGGCGCCAGAACGACTGCGGCGTGAGGACGAGATACGGAAAGCGGAAGTTTTCGATGAGCTCGATTCCCATCAGCTTGGACGTGCCGCGGGCGATGTTCGAGTACCCGGCAAAGTCACCGAAAATCTGGAAGGCGAACGCGTACGAGCCCAGAAGCACGTCGATGCCGGTCGCGTGCGCGTCCGGCGCGAACACGCGG
>JANPCT010000841.1:0-3170 GCA_031431095.1 Acidobacteriota bacterium
AGCCGCCGCATGCACTCCTGGCGGACCGGTTCGAGCATGAGATCCGCGATCGCCACACTGCCGGCGACCACGACCACCTCCGGATCGAGCGTGGCGGCAAGCGTCGCGATGGCCATGCCGATGTATTTCGCGGTGTCGCGCACGACCGACGTCGCAACGCCGTCCCCGGCGCGCGCCCCTTCGAACACGAGATCACCGGTGATCGCCTCGAGCGATCCACCGGCGTTGTCGAGGACCTTCGATCGGTCGCCGGCCTGGATGCGCCACGACAGACGGCGGGCGATGCCCTTCGCGGAAATCTCGGCCGCAAGGCTCCCCAGCTTGCGGTAGTCCTGGCGCTCGACGGGATTCAACGCCAGCCAGGCGGCGGCGCCGGCGCGGCCGTGCGCACCGGTCCACGGCTTGCCGTCGAGCAGGAGGCCGGCGAAGACCTCGTCGCCAACGTAAAGGCAGACGGCGTGCCTCGCGCCGCGAGCGGCGCCCAGCCAGACCTCGGCCGCCATGATGGCGGTGCCGGGGCTGCAGCGCACGAGTGGGACGGCTGCCTTGACCGGGGCATCGTCGTTCGCCGCGGCGCCAATGGCTTGCGGCGCGCGGGAGTGAGCCGTCTGGCGGATGGCGTCAGCCGCGTCCGCGCCGGTGGCGCGGACGAGCACTTCGCCGCTCGCCTCGACGAGGACGGCGCGGACAGGACGTGTCGAAAGGTCAAGACCCAGGCTGAGCATCGATGTGCCACTCCAGCGTGCGCCGCTCCAGCGGCAGCGCGGGCGCGTCCGGCGTCCGGAACAGTTCACGATCCATCCGCGCGAGCAGCCGTCTGAGCCAGCGCTCGTCAGGTGCGCAGAACACGATGACGCCGGCGCTTTCGGCCGGAGGAAACCGGCGACCGTCCAGGTAGTCGCGATCCAGCGTCACGAGCGTGCGCCCGAGTTGCCGGGCCAGGCGGAAATGCTCTACGTCGGGCGCGCGCCGCAGGTCCGGATGTTCGAGCACGAACAGCACGTCCCACTCCAGGCGCGCGCGCATGAACGCGACCACGCCATTCGGGATGTTCGCGTCGGCGTAGACGCGCGGCTGGCTCGTGACGCGTTCGACGAGCGGGCCGAGCTCCGACGAGAGAGTTCCCATCAGCGATGGCGATCGATCTCGGCCGGCTCGCGGGTGATGTCGGCGCCGGCATCCTTCGCGGCCTTCGATGCCCTGGCCTGCTTCACGAGATCATGAACGAGCACGTCGCGCTGGTCGATCAGCCGCCGCAGCGCGCGGCGGTTGTGCGCAGACCCGACCGCGAATTCGCAGAACAGCGGAAAGGCGATGGTGGAGTCGCAGTAGGCGACGACGGTGTCGGGGAGGACGCCGGGATTGACCTTGCCCCAGCTGACGGCCTCGGCCGGTGTCGCGCCCGAGAGGCCGCCCCAGACCACCTGGTCGGTCGTGATCTGGATGAAATAATCGTTGCCCCCCTTGGGGATGCCGTAGACCTCCCAGAGCGTCGGCTGCCCCTGGAGGTAGAAGTTCTTCGGGGAGCCGCCGCCGAGGATGACGCACCCGTTCTGTTTTCCGGCGAGGATGATCGCGCAGACCTCGTTGACGTCCTTGTTCGGGTCGATCATCAACGAGCTGCCGTTCATGAGCTCGTGGTACGCGATGTTCATGCCGATAGAACTATCGCCGGGCGAGGACGTGTAAATCGGGAGGCCGCACTGGGCGGCCTTGGCCACGACGGAGTATTCGGCACAGGCCGGGTTGTGCTCGAGCAGATCGAGGCCGAGGCGATAGTGGAACTCGGACGTGGACACCGGCCCCTCGAGACCGGAGCGGACGAGGAAATCGCGGATGTAGGCATCGGTCTCGAGCAGCACCGTGGCCGGGAAGAGCACGTCGTAAATCCGGATGATCCCCTGCTCGTACAGCTCGACGTCGTCGAGGAACGGCGAGCCCCGATGCAGCTGGAAATTCAGCGCGTAATGGAGGTCGTGATAGAGATTCGCGCCGGTGCTGATCATGAAGTCGATCAGTCCCCGTTCCATCAGCTCGATGACGCAGCCGCCGAGGCCTGCGGGCGTCAGCGCGCCGGCGACGGTCAGACCGATGGTCGTGTCGCTGGCGGGAGCGAGCATCTTGTCGGCGTAGATGTGGCAGGCCTCCGAAAGGCGGCCGGCGTTGAACGCCTGGAAGCCTCCTTCGATCAGCTGGCGGACCTCGGCGCTGCCGGTCGGGCGGTAGTAGCGAATCTGTTTCCCCTGGAGATACTGGCCTGGGCCTTGGCCGGGGGACCCGGGCGCTCTGTGGGGCATGGGGAGAAAATATCACCAAACAGCCCTGACCTGGCCCCATCACCCAGCCCCGTGTCCCATGTTTGGTGGTACCTTGACAGCGGACGGCCCGCAGAGCGACTGTAAGTCGCCTCGCAGCCATTTCCGATGATGACCGACTCGAACACACTGCTGATATGGCTGGCCGGTGGCGCGATCGCGCTCGTGGCGCTGCTCGGGGTGTGGATCGTGGTACGCGG
This sequence comes from Acidobacteriota bacterium, assembly GCA_031431095.1. Taxonomy (GTDB): domain Bacteria; phylum Acidobacteriota; class Vicinamibacteria; order Vicinamibacterales; family 2-12-FULL-66-21; genus JAICSD01. The sequence goes on from JANPCT010000841.1 coordinate 2,516, forward strand.
GCGGCGGATGCCCGGAGAGCACGTCTTCGGCGCGAGCCGATGGAGCCGCGGCAACCACGTGTTTCCGACGCAGGTGGCGATCTCGCCGTCGAACGTCGTCCACTACACGCCCCAGTGGTTCGGCCGCCGGGAGCAATCGATCCACATGGCGCACGTGGCGTCGGTGGAAATCGACACGAATCTTTTCTTCTCGAACGTGATCATTGAAACGAGCGGCGGATCAGAACCGGTGCGGTGCCATGGGCACAGGAAGCGCGACGCGGTCGAGATGAAACGATTGATCAACGAATACCAGTCCGACTACTACGGGAACAAGAGCCGGCATGAGTAGCGGCGACAACGTCGTCCACCGTCGCGGCGCCGACCCGGCGGAAGCCACGGCCAAATTCCAGGGCCTGGTGCAGTCGCCGCTGCGCGCCGGCATCCTGCGCTTCCTCTGCGCCCGCCCCGAGCAGACGTTCGACGTCGAAGCGCTGATGCAGACGTTCGGCCGGATGCGGCTCGACGTCGAGAACTGCGTCAAGGAACTGGTCGAATCCGGCGTCGTGCGGCGGATCTCGGGCGACCCGATCTGCTACACGGCCGCGCGCGTCGATGCGGCCTCGCCGCTCGGGCAGCAACTCGACACCGTCCTCGAACGGCGCGCCGCGGTCGG
>JANPCT010000842.1:0-4862 GCA_031431095.1 Acidobacteriota bacterium
CAATCGCTCGCCGGAAGGACTCGAGTGACGCCAGCTGATCGCCGGCGTCGAGCTGCCGGATGCCCACCGCCGTCCACACGCCGGCCTGCTGCTCCGCCTGCGCGCGCAGGCGGAGGCGTTCCGCCTCGGCAAGATGCGCGCGAGCGCCGCTCGTATCGCCGCTCGACTGAAGCACCTGGCTGAGCGCGTAGTGCGCTGCCGAGAGATCGGGCCGCACCGCGATGGCGCGGCGCAATGAGCTCGCGGCCCCCGTCCAGTCGTGCGTGGCTTTCAGGACGGCTCCGAGTGTGTAGTGAGCGTCGGCGTAATCGGGCTGCAACGCCACGGCGGCACGCAGGGCCTGCGCGGCACGCTCCACCTCGCCTTGATGCCAGTAGCTGACCCCCAGTGTATAGAGGACCTCGGGGCGTGGCTCGATCGCGTGTGCGCGTTCGAGCTCCTCGATTGCCTCGGGCAATCGATCGGCGCGCTTGAGCACGAGCGCGAGGTTGTAGCGTGCGAGCGTGTGCCGCGGCGCGATCGCCAGTACGCGGCGGAAGCTCTCAATGGCATCGGACACGTTCTGCTCGGACTGCGCCAAACCGAGCGTGAAATGACGATCCGGATCTTCGGGCGCGGCGGCCGCCAGGGCGCGGGCCCGCTGCACGGCCTCCTCACCCTTGCCTGCCTTCACCAGCACGAGGATCAGGTTGTTCGACGCCTTACGGAAATCCGGTCGCGCGGACAATGCCGACCGGTAAGCGTCAATGGCGGCGTCGAGCGCGCCGATCCGTTCGAGCGCCTCGCCCAGCCGGTTCTGCACGTCGGCGTCCTGCGGGGCGCGCGCCGCCGCTTCCCAGAGGCGCGACAGGTCCGTGCCCTGCCCGCGCGCGGCCGCGTTCCCCGTCGTCAGCACGCAGGCCAGCGCGAGCGACGAAAACCGTCGAAGGTTACCTGCCATGCGGCTGTCCCGTGCCTTCGGTCAGCGTGTGCAGGCGATCGATCGCGAGCGGCGCCCATGACTCCTCGACGCCATTGGGCCAGCGCACCACGATCCGATCGACGGCGCGCGCGATGCCGAGCCCGAAGTGCAGGCGGAGATCGTTCTGCGAGTAGTAGCTCCCACCGCCGCGGACTTCCTGCTGCTGCTCGCCGTCGGCTGTGACCAGGCGGACCCGCGCGCCAATCGCGCTGCGATTCGATTGCTTCCCCACGAGCTTCAGCGACAGCCAGCGGCGGTCGCCGGATCCATCGAGGCGGAACAGATCCGGCGTGTCGTGCATGTTGTTGACGAGCACGTCGACATCGCCATCGTTGTCGAAATCGGCGAACACGGCGCCGCGCCCGGCTTTCGGGATCGTGACCGGCGGACCCAGCGCCGCGCTGACGTCGGCGAACCGGCCGTTGCGCAAATTGCGGTAGACGACCTTGGGCTGCATGTAGCCGGCCTCGGTTTCGAGAGCGGCGACCTCCGGGTAGACGTGACCGTTGACGAGGAACAGGTCGATCCAGCCGTCGGCGTCGAGATCGAGGAAGCCGACGCCCCAGCCGAGCCAGCGGGTGTTGACGCCGATGCCGCTGGCGAACGTCCGATCCTCGCACAGACCGTCGCCGGTATTCGCGTACAGCGTCGAGGTGTCTCCCGCGAAATTCGTCTTGAAGATGTCCATCGTCCCGTTGCGATCGTAGTCGCCAATGGCGAGCCCCATGCCGGCCTGGGCTTTCCCGTCCTGGCTGTAGGCGCATCCCGCGGTCGTGCCGATGTCGGTGAAGGTTCCGTCACGGTTGTTGCGGTAGAGGGCGCTGGGGCTCGAATCGTTCGCAACATAGAGGTCGACCCAGCCGTCGCGATCGAAGTCGAGTGTCGCCACGCCAAGGCCGTAGGTTCCCTTGGCGCCTGTGATACGTGACTTCTCCGAGCGGTCCTCGAAGGTGCCGTCGCCGCGATTGTGAAACAGCAGGTTCTTCGCCCCGGGCAGGCCCGGAGGGCCGCACGCGACGGCGAGCCCCTTGTAGCGGCACATGCCAGACGATGGCAGCGGCGTGGTGGCGAGATCGAGATCGATGTAGTTGGCCGCGAACAAATCGAGACGTCCGTCGCGGTCGTAGTCGAGGAAGGCGCAGCCCGTGCTCCAGCGGCGGCGCGCCTGTGTGAGACCGGCCCGGCTGGTGACGTCGTCGAATCTTCCGTCACCGGCGTTGTGATACAGCCGGTTCTGGCCCCAGTAAGTGACGAACAGATCCTCCCGGCCGTCGTTGTCGTAGTCTCCGACGCAGGCGGCTTGTCCCCACCCACTCGCGCCCAACCCGGCTCGTGCCGTGACATCTTCGAACGTGCCGTTGCCCTTGTTCCGGTACAAGTGGTTCGACGGCTCCTGCCCTGTCGGAAAGCCGTCGAGCGTGGTGCCGTTGACCAGGAAGATGTCGACCCAGCCGTCCGCGTCGTAGTCGATCGCCGCGGCGCCGGTGCCGGTGGTTTCGATCAGGTACTTGTTCGTGCCCTGCCCGCCGTACACGGTCCGTGCATCGAGACCGGCCTGGCGCGCCACGTTGGTGAAGGAGAACCCGAGTGGGCGATCCTGCGCTCGCGGCGCGTGTCCGGCGAGCAGCGCGCAGGCGACGGTGACAGGCAAGAGGTAAAAGGCAGAAGGCAAAAGGCAGAAGGCAGAGGACAAAAAGCGGAAGGCAGAAGATAGCACGCGCCGGGCGCGCGGCCTTTCCGTCACTTCAGCGCCTTGCGGTGAAGCCAGATGGTGTCGACGAGCGGCGGCGCGCTCTTGACTGTCGCGACGATCACCTGCCGAGACTGCTCCACCGGCAATCCGGCCGCGGCGGCGTCTTCCGGCAGGCTTGGCCGCAGTTCGTTGTGCAGAAGGATTGCGCCGGGCGACATCATCGCCGAGATGTTGGACAGCGCGAGCAGCAGCTCGATGTTGTCGAAGTAGGGGAGGATGTTGGTGGCGATGACGAGATCGAACTGCTCGCCCCGCTCAACAACGAGGCGCTCCGTCACGATGTTCAGCGGCTCGGCGCGGAGCAGCGCCGCCGCCTTCCTGGACACGGTGACGGTCTTGGCCGGGTGGCCGGCGGGCGCTTTCGCACCCGGCTGGATGGAACCGACCGATCGGCCCAGCGCGGCAAAGTAGTCGCGATAGTCAGTCGAGAAGGTCACCGCTTCGGTCTCCCGGAGCCCGGTGACGAGGCGCAGCACCGGTGGAGCCTGTCGCGCCGCGCGCAGATGGTCGACGACACGCGGGTTGATGTCGGCGCCGACGACCTCGAGATCGTCCAGCGTCGAGAAACCCAGGCTGACAACGGCATCGATGATCGCCCACGGTTGATAGCTCTGCGGCGGCCCTGATTCCAGCATCGCGGTGCGCGGCGCGAGGTCGATCCCGGGTCCGACGATCAACACGCGGCGAACCCGGCGCGCCGGCTCCAGCGCCTTGAGAACGCCGAGGCCGACATGTACGGAGTATCCCGCTTCGACGGCCGTATCGGTGCTCAGGCCGCGGGTGCGGTAGAGATCCGCGGTCGCCTCGGGCCGCCCGCGCGACGTAAACTCCTTGCCGTACAAGAACGTCATGACGCGCAGGTACTCGGCGCGAAGCATCGCGCGCCGGTCACGCCCCGAGGCGGCGTCGGCAAGCAGTGGCCGGAAATATGCCAGCCGCGGATCCCGGTCGGACGAGTCGACCGCGTTCAGGAACGCCGTGAAACGCGCCTGGACTGCGGGCGGGGGTGTGGTGGGATCGAGCCCAGGGCTCTTCCTCGCCTCGATGAACGCTTTCGCGCTCATGGCCGGCTCGATGGGAGGTAATCGTGTGAAGTGGGTCGACTGAAGTGCGTAGTGAATCAGGTGCTCCATGTCCCCCTCGCGAACACGCTTCCGCGCATTACTCGCGAGCGCCGCGATGCGGGTGTCGAAAGTGGAGGCGGTGAGGCCGGCCTGTTCGAGGCGGCGCTGGATGGGGACTGGAAGGTCGGTCCAGGCAGTCGGTCGCGCCGCCGCCGTGATTGAACTCGCGGCGGCAGGCGCGAGCGTGGATTGCGCGCCCGTGCACAGCCAGAGAACGAGCACCGCTGTACTTCCGGTCGTCACTCGACAGAGACAAAACAAGACCGTAACTGGAGAGTAGACGCGCGGTGGCCCTGCGACGTTGAATCGAAGCCGGGGAGGCCAGTGGGACCTCCCCGACACTTTCGAATTAGAAGATCAATCGAAGTCCCAGCTGCACGAAGCGCTGGAAGTTCGACTGACCGGTGCTGTTACGGTTGATGCGCCCGAAGTCCGCCGACGACGTGTCCTGGTTGTACTGACGCTCGTCGTACATCGGGCTGTTGAGGAGATTGAACGCCTCGAGACGAACCTGGAGCCGCACGCGATTGGTAATGGGCGTCATTTTCGCGAAGTTCACGTCGAGCTGCAAACTCCCGGGGCGGCGGAACTGGTCGTAGCGGTTCATCGCGGTGCGGCGCTGGAAGGCCTCGCGAATCAAGAAGTAGGGCTCGGTGCAACCGTACGCCGTCGAGACCGACAGCAGATCGTAATTGCCGGTCGTCGCGTTGCGCTGGCCGATGCACGGCTTCACGCCGTAGATGAACTGTCCCGCCTTATTGCCTGGAAGCGCGATCTTGTCGAGGCTGACGCCGGGCGCCAGATCGACGTTGCCGGGGATGTCCCACGGCTGGCCGCTCTGGTAGATCATCGCCGGGGCCACCGACCAGCCGCCGAGGAGATACCCCATCACGCTGCGCTGGCCGCGATACCAGGGCAGTTCCCACACGCCCGATGCGGTGATGCGGTGCTTGCGTTGTGAGAAGTAGGGCGCCTGGTTCAAGAGACCCGAGACCGCGTCCACGTAGCCGCCGGTCTCGGTCCA
>JANPCT010000843.1:0-3316 GCA_031431095.1 Acidobacteriota bacterium
CGGCGCTGGACCCTCGCGTGGCCTGCCAGCCGTAGCTCGTTCGGCATACAGAGAATGGCCCACCTTCGCGCTATGCGCTACGGTGGGCAACCTCCGCCTGCAATCATGAGCGGAGGTTGGTGGAGGCGCCGGGAGTTGCACCCGGGTCCGAAAATACTTGCACGCAGGAATCTACGATGCGTATCCGCTTCTGAAGTGTCGCACCCGGCGTGAAGAGGCGGAAAAACCGCCAGGCGCCAGCCCCGGAAAATCTCGCCGTGACCGTCCAGGACGACCGGTCACCGCCAGCCTACTGAAATGACATCCGTTCCCTACCCGCAGGCTGATAGAGACGGACGCTCACAGGTTATTAAGCTGCGAGAGCGAGCTGCGTGTTCGCAGTTGTGTTTTTCCACCTTTTAACGAGGTTGATGGTCCTCGGCACGCATCCTACGAAACCGTATCTCCGTCGAATCTGGGTCGCCCCCTTCTCCGCCTATTGTACGACGTCCTGCAAGCTCGGCCGCTTCAAAACATCGCGCCCCGCGCACCGTCCAGCCATCGGCCGGAATCATCGCTTCAGGATTTCCGGCCTCACGCTAGAATTAAGGCATCTTGAAGGTTCGCGCGCTGTTGACAGCGCTGGTGGCCGCCTCGTGTCTGCTCTCTGCCTCGCTTCCGGCCCAACAGACCGCCGCCCCCGCACTCCCCTACACCGTCGTCACCCGTGAGGCGCGCCGGCCGCTCGCCACCCGTGTCATGGGCGGCCAGGAGATGTTCGCGCTCGATGACCTGGCGCGCCTCTTTGCCCTCACCGTACGCGAGGACGCCGCGGCCGGCGGCATTACCGTCAGCGCCGGCCCGCAGACGATTGTCTTGTCTTCGCAGCAGCCGCTCGCATCGGTCGCGGGACGCATGATCTCCTTGCCGGCCGCGCCAGTCCGCGACGGCCGTACCTGGTACGTGCCCGTGGATTTCGTCAGCCGCGCCCTCGCGCTCATCCTGCCGGGCCGGCTGGAACTGCGGAAGCCGTCGCGGCTGCTCGTGACCGGCGACGTGCGCCTGCCCAGGATCGCCGTGCGCTCGGAGGGTCTCGGCGCCGGCACCACTCGCGTGACGATCGACGTCGGCCTCCCCACACCGCACACCGTCAGCCAGGACGCCTCACGGCTGCTCGTCCGCTTCGAGGCCGACGGACTCGATCTCGGCAACATTCGCGTGTCGCCCACCGAAACCGTCCTTGCTGTGCGGGCCGGCGACTCACCCGGCGTGCTCGCCATCGATCTCGGTCCCCGCTTCGCCACGTTCCGCGTGTCCGATCAACCGGCGCCGACGCCGGGAACCGCCCGCATCTTCATCGACGTCGTCGCGCAGACCGACGCCGCGGCGCCTGGCGCACCCCAACCCCCCGGCGTCCCGCCGGCCGCGGCGCCCGACACACCACCGCTGCTGGACTTCCCCACTCCCGGCGGTCTCCGCGCCATCGTCATCGACGCGGGGCATGGCGGTGACGATGCCGGCGTGAAGGGGGTGAAGGGTGGCGTCGAAAAAACGATCGCGCTCGCCGTGGCGCGGCGGTTGAAGGGCGCGCTCGAAGCACGCCTCGGGGTCCGCGTGCTGCTTACGCGCGACAGCGATCAAGCCGTCCCTCCCGATCAGCGCGCCGCGCTCGCCAACAACAACAAGGCCGATCTGTTCGTCAGCCTGCATGCGAATGCGTCGCGGCGTGGAGCGGTTGCGGGCGCCGAGGTCTTCTACCTCAGTCTCGACGGCTACGGCGAGCAGGCACGGCGGATGGCGCAAGGCAGCGCGGACGCGCTGCCGGTGCTCGGCGGCGGCAGTCGAGAGATCGAGATCACGCCGTGGGAACTGGCGCAGGCGCGCCACCTCGATCAGTCCGCGGCGTTCGCGCGCGCCATCGAAGCAGCGTTGCGGGAGCGAGTGCCGATGAGCGCCCGCGCATTACAGCAGGCGCCGTTGCGCGTCCTCGTCGGCGCCAACATGCCCGCCGTCCTGGTGGAGCTCGGCTTTCTGACCAATGCCGCGCAGGAGCAGCAGCTCTCCAGCGACGAGCACCAGAATGCGCTGGTGCAGGCGCTCGTCGAAGGCATCGTCCGCTACCGTGCGTCAGCGGGAGCGACGCGCTGATGCCGCGCCGCAGCGTGGTCATCGCGGCGATCGTCGTCTTTGCCGCGGCGGCCGCATGGATCCTTTTCATCGGCCTGCCGCTGTGGTATTCCGCGCGCCGCCCCCCGGCGGCGGCGGTGGCCGACACCCCCCCCACAGCGACAGCGGTCAGGAAGATCACGGCGACGCTCTACTTCATCAGCAATGACGGTATGGCGCTGGTCGGCGTGCAGCGCGAGATCCCGTTCGCGCCAACCGTGGTCGAGCAGGCGCGCGCGATCATCGAAGCCCAGCTCACCGCGGCGCCGCCGCTCGTGAGCGCGATCCCCGCAGCGACGACGCTACGCGACGTATTCTTCACGGAGCGGGGCGACGCGTTCGTCGATCTTTCGGGCGAGGTCGTGACACGGCACCCGGGGGGATCGCTCGACGAGGTCTTCACGGTGTATGCGCTGGTCAACGCCCTCACGGTGAACCTGCCAGCGGTGACGCGCGTGCAGATCCTCGTGGACGGCAAGGAACTCGACACACTCGCAGGTCACGTCGACTTGCGACATCCGCTCGCGAAGAGCCTGGAATGGGTAGTACATGAATCGCATTGACGGACGTTCGCCCTCGCAGCTGCGCCCCACGACGATCACGCCGGGTTTCCTGGCCCACGCCGAAGGCTCGGTGCTCATCGAAGTCGGCCGGACCAGGGTGATCTGCACGGCCAGCGTGGAGGACCGCGTGCCGCCGTTCCTGCGCAACAGCGGCAAAGGCTGGGTAACGGCCGAGTACGGCATGCTGCCGCGCGCCACCTCGACGCGCACCCAGCGCGAAGCCAGCACCGGCAAAGTCGGCGGCCGCACGCAGGAGATTCAGCGGCTGATCGGCCGCTCGCTGCGCTCGGTGGCGAAACTCGAACAGCTGGGAGAGCGGACGATCTGGGTCGACTGCGATGTCATCCAGGCCGACGGCGGCACGCGAACGGCGTCAATCACCGGTGGATTTGTGGCGCTGGTGCTGGCACTCGAGCGGCTGCGCGCGCAGGGCGCCATCAAGACCATCCCTGTCACGCACTATGTGGCCGCCACCAGCGTCGGCATCGTCCAGCAAACGCCAATGCTCGACTTGGCGTACGAGGAAGACTCTGCCGCCGAAGTTGACATGAACGTGGTGAAGACATCCGGCGGCAAGTTCATCGAGCTTCAGGGGACGGCAGAGACGG
>JANPCT010000844.1:0-1546 GCA_031431095.1 Acidobacteriota bacterium
CCCACGCTTGCGCACGTGCTGCCAAGCGACGAGGAATCCGGCGGCGAGCCGGCGGCCGGGGACAACGCCGAAGGACCGCCCTCGTTATGACGAGCGCGGCCGATCGAGCCGTGCGAAGAAGGCGCGGACCTCCTGCCAGGAACTGACGCGCGAGAAGCCCGACTCGTCAATGTTGTGAGGCGCCGAGTAGAGGAGGCCGTGTCCCTTGAATCGCGCGAAGTGGCGCGGACGATCGTCGATGAGGTAATCCGCGTCGATGATCCCCTTGTTGCCGCAGAAGACGATGTTGTCGGGAGGGATGAAAGGAAAGTGCCGCTGCAGCCAGCGGAACTTCGCGTCGAACGAGGTCGGCACGTCCATCGCGGCGGTCACGATATAGACGTCGTGGTCGGCCGTGAGATCCCGGATGACCTTCTGACAGTCGGGGAAGACGACGAGGTCGGCGAAGAACGACGCGTCGAGCATGTCGTCCAGGGAATCACGATGCGCGGCCGGCGCCCACGACGACAAGTGCTGGCCGCGCAGGTCAGCGGCGCGGACCTGCGTCCCGAACGCCGCATTGTAGCGGCGGAGGTGTTCGGCCAGCGCGTCGGCCATCACTTCGTCCATGTCGATGGCGATGCGCAGCCGTCGCCGCGCCGTCCGCTTCGCGGCCGCCCCTTTTCGCGCCGACACGGCATAGACGAGCACGGTCGACGTTGCGTTGGCAAGGATCAGCGGAAGGGATCGCAGCATGATGCCGTATGACAGCCAGAGCACCTGGCCTCCGAGGTAGATGATCAGCATCGCGGAGGACAACTCCGTGCTCCGCCGCTTCTCGATCTTGAACAACTGCGGCACGAACGCGAGCGTCGTGCAGAGTGCCGCCGCAATACCCGTCACCAGTGGCCAGTTCAAGCGGTTTGCATCCCCCGTGTCATAGCTCAAGCGTGCCAAAAAGAAGTGGAGTTCGTCCAGTCGCCGGACGAGCGTGACGGGGCACTATGTAAATACGAATGCCCTTGCTGAGTCCTGATACAGCGCATCTATAAATTCCGGCCTGTATCCATCGTCCCGTCGTGCGCCGATTTTGCAATTGTAGTCGCGGGATGTTCTTTATTGCGCTGGCCCACTTGCTCACCCGCGGCGTCCAACTGACGACGCATGAAGCCGTCGCGCTCGCGCAGGAACTGCTCGGCCGGGCGACGGGGATCCCCTCGGCCCATAACATCCTTCTCGCCGCCGACGGATCGGCCTCGTGCGCCGACGAGGGTGGCGCGCCTTCCGTGAGGGACATCGCAGGCCTGCTGCATGACCTCCTGCCCGCGGGAACCGCCGGGGTGCCGGCTCCCTTGCGCTACGCGATTGCGCGTGGCTTGCAGGCGGTCGAGGCGCCGGCGTATGAAACGCTCGCGGATCTGTCTCACGCACTGCAGCGGTTCGAGGGAGGCGAGCGGCGCGCGGTGCTGCGCGGCCTTCTGCAACGCGTGACGCGCGCGTCGCGTGCTCCGGTCGCGCCGGCGAAACCGGTGCCGTCGCTCGCGGCGACGACGCCACTAGTGCCAGT
>JANPCT010000845.1:0-4406 GCA_031431095.1 Acidobacteriota bacterium
GCCATGTAGCTGCCCTGCTGATCGAGCCATTTCGCGTCGCCTCGTTCCGGCACGCCATAACTGAAGAAAGTCAGGCGCGGCGCGCAAAGCGCGATCAACTGGTGCGCATCCACCGGAATATCGCCGGCGTTCCTGCTGCCGAACGTCGACTCGGCCGCGCCGTACTTCATGAAGTTGCCGGCCATCCAGTGATATTCACCCGAGCCGGTGAGACTTTCGACCGCTTCGCCGAAATTGCGGCGATGCAGCTTGGCGCCTCCTTCGCCCGATGAGCCGACGAGCGCCACTGCGAATCGCTGGTCGTAGGCCATCGTCACCAGCGCCGCCTTGCCAAAGCGGGAAACCCCCTCGATTCCAACTTTTCTTGCGTCCACTGCCTTGTCGGTTTCGAGATAATCGAGCGCGCGCGACGCGCCCCATGCCCATGCCCGCAGCGCGCCCCAGTCATCCGGCTTGCGCCGCTGACCTCTGTTTGTCAGGCCGATGATGCCGGCGGTCAAGCCGGCGCCGTTGTCGGCCTGGATGCTGCCGGGTGTAATGGTGGCGTAGCCCCAGCCGGCCGCGATCAGTTGTTCGGTTGCCGGCGGATCCGCGGGTGTCGCGGGGTCGGGCGGCGGCCCCCCCACACCACGCGCTGGCGGGGGAGTCCCTGCCGCGGCTGGCATTCCCGATCGCCCGCCGAACAACATCATCACCGGCACCCGGCCGGGCGCTGCCGCGGGTATGACGAGGGTCATCTGGATGCTGACGACAATCGCCGGGTGGGCACTGTTGTCGACGGTGCCGCGCAGTTCCGTGCCGATCACCGGGCGTCCGCCGACCGTGAATGGCTCGCTGCGGTCGACGACCCAGGTCACTCTCGGCGCGTTCTTGGGAACGCGGCCGAGCACGTCGCGATCGAACTGTTCGACAATCTCCGGACGTCGCTCCTTCCACCACGCCGTGCCGCTCGTTACCTTGCGGCCATTGTTCAGGGTCAGCACGTCCGGCAGCGCTGGATAGGGATTGGCAAGTGCCTCGTCGTAGTTGGCGTGATTGGGCGCTGATTCGTTGCCGCTGGGCCCTGGGCGCAGCGCAGTGATGCCGAGCTGCGCCATCATGTCCCTGTGGTCGGCCGCCGTGGCGGCGGCGTTCGGATTTGGCGGTGGACCGCCCGCCTGGGGCTGTTGCTGCGCCGCTGACGTCATCCGAGCAAGCGGCGTCGCCGGCTGCTGTGCCGTCAGCGCCACTGCAAGCAGCAGCATCGCCGCGAACTTTGCTGCGACACGTCCCACCTCGATCGGCCGACGGCACTCGAATACCCGCATGAACCACGCCCCATCGAAATCATATCCGGGCAGTTGCCCGGAATCGCAATCACTCTCGTGCACAGCGGCATGGCTGCCAGAAGCACACACACCCGGGTGTTTTCCGTGCAACGACGCGCAGCCATGGTCAACCATCGCGTAACGACGGCACGCCCACGCGCCGACACACGGGCGGTATGTTCTACTTCTTTCGGCGTAACGGCAGCAGCATTCGCTGCGAGGTCCGGGCAGACTCGGGAGGCCACGGCTACGAGCTGATTGTCAACCGGCCGGATGCCGCCGTCAGCATCGAACGATTTGGCGCCCCTCCGGAGCTGAATCGCCGGTGGCGTGAGATCGAACGGACACTTGTCCGCGAGGGGTGGCAGGGGCCGCATGCGCGGTCCGGAACCGCCGGCTGACACCGTCCCCGCTCGCTAGGAGTTCCCGCCCCACGGCCCGGGAAGAAGATCTGTGCGCCGCCGTCCAACGCTCGCCCGGCGATCCCCATGCGCGCGCCGTTCGGGTGGGTTGGCCGGCGCCGCCGTCATCGGAGGGTCGGCCGGCGCAGGGGCCGGCGTGCCGCCTATGTAGTCTCCCTGCGAGACCATGATCCGGTTGCGTCCCTCACTCTTCGCCCTGTAGAGGGCGGCGTCGGCGCGGCCGAGCAGGCGTGGGATGTCGGTTTCGCCAGGGCGCGTGATGGTGATGCCGATGCTGGTGGTGACGCGCACGGTGTTGAAGCCATCGCGCACGGCGGCACTGGCAATCCGCTGCCGCAGCGACTCCGCCGCGGCGCAGGCCCGCTCGATCGTCGATTCCGGCAGCACCACCAGGAATTCCTCGCCGCCCCAACGCGATCGAATATCACTCGCGCGGAGCGTGCCGAGCAGCGTCTCGCCGACGGCCGACAGCACGGCATCCCCGGTGTTGTGACCGTAGCGATCGTTGATGCTCTTGAAATGATCGAGGTCGATCATCAGGACCGCCAGCGCGCTCTTCGATCGTTCCGCGCGCCGCAACTCCGCCTCGAAGCGCCGCAGGCCTTCGGCCCGCGTCGAACACCCCGTCAGCGGATCGACCAGCGTCGCCTCGCGCATCGCTTCGAACGCGGCCGACGTCTTCAGCGCGCGCCCGAGCACACCGGCTACCGCCGTGAGCATGCGCCATTCGCGCGCCGTAATTCCGCGGCTCGCCAGTTCCAGGCCGAGCACACCGACCGTCTCGCCGTCCGCCTTCAACGGGAAGGTCGCCCACTGGCGCGGCTGATCGCTGAGGATCAGGCGCGGCTGTTCGCGATCCGGCTGCATCGGCAAAATCACCTGCTGGTTCCCGCCGACGCTCGCCACCACCCACACGTCTTCGCGGTCGACGATGGCGGGCAGCTTCTCGGCGATGAGCAGGCGCAGCCGATCGGCGCCGAGGGCGCTGAGCGTTTCCTGCGCGAACTCGAGCAGCGCCTCGAACCACGGCTCGTCCTGTCGTTTGAGGTCCGGGTCCGGCCGTGACACCAGCGGAGCAACGGGGGGCGCGGCAGGCGCCACGGTCTCCGCGGCGTTTCGAGTGCGCGCTGGCGGCGGCTCCGGCGAGTCGCCTCCAGGCGGTTGGCCACCGGAGCCCTGCCGGCCGACGAGCGCGCTGGCAAGCACCGCCACCCACGCCATGATCATCGCCAGGCTGTCAAATAATTGCGGCTCGCTCGTCGCCCGCACCGCGGCGGAAATAGTGAGCGCGAGCAGGCCAGCGGCCGCCAGCAGCGCGACCAGAGACGGCGTCCCTTCGATCAGCACGGTGGATCGAGGCGTCACGGCGACGCGGGTGGGATCGCGCATATGTCAGCCGCGCAGCGAGACGCCGCGGCAGCACCTTCCGCCTGAAGCCGACTTACGTTTTTGGGGCGTGCCCGATACGGCGAACATTAGTCTCCCTGCGTGCGTACTTCGCCGTTTTGTCCCGCGCCACCAAACGGCCGCGGGACGCCAGATTCGCACGGCGGCCGTGCGGGTCGCCATGTCGCCTTGCGCTACGTCCATCCGCCACTTCAAGACGAGTGCCGGATCACGGTGGCGACGACGCGTGCCCCGCCTCGATACAGCGCTGGCGCACGTATCGGATTGCCTGACGTCGATGCCCGTTTGAACGCGTCGCGATTGCCGCAACCGCTCACGCGAAAGTGGCCGCGCTACAATGTGTCGATGATCCGCGGCAGTGGTGCGGGAACGATGGGATGACCAATTCAAGGCGCGAGGGGCCCGACCGGCGTCGGATACAACGGGGCGGACGTCGCGACACCGACCTCCGGGCGCTCACACCCGAGCTCCAGGCCGAAGCCGGCGAATACGCCGCCGAGATCGCCCAGTGCGTCGGTGTGCTCTTCGCTGCGCTGGAGCAAGCGGACCTGATCGCCGCGCGCGAGGCATCCCGAACGATGAAGCGCGCGGCCGACGCGCTGAACCTGTTGCTGGCAACCGGGAAATCGATGCGGCAGTGATGTCGCGACGGCCCGCGACGCGCATTCTATGTGGGATACTCGACCCGTGCGGGACGGAACTTCCACTCGAACCCAGCCGCCGGACACTCACGCCGACAGTTACGCCGGTGACCTCGCCGCCATCGCGCGAATGCACGTCGTCCCCAATGTGCTCGAAGTCGTATGCCGGACCACCGGCATGGGGTTCTCGGCGGTCGCACGGGTGACGGAAGATCGCTGGATCGCGTGCGCCGTGCGGGACGAGATCAGCTTGGGCTTGCGTCCCGGCGGCGAGCTGCCCATCGCCAGCACGATCTGCAGCGAGATCCGCCAGAGCGGCTGCCTGGTCGCCATCGATCACGTTGCGCTCGACGAGACCTTCCGCGATCATCACACGGCGAAGCGGTACGGATTTCAGAGTTACATTTCGGTACCCGTGCGCCGCCCCGACGGCCGTCTGTTCGGAACGCTATGCGCCCTCGATCCCCGCCCGGCGCCCGTCAACAACCCGCACACCATCGGCATGTTCAAGCTCTTCGCCGATCTGATCGGGATGCACCTGGACGCCGACGATCGGCTCTCGGCGAGCGAAGCGGCGCTGGCGACGGCGCGCCAGCGCGCCGAACATCACAACCAGATAGTGGCGGTGC
>JANPCT010000846.1:0-6724 GCA_031431095.1 Acidobacteriota bacterium
CACCACCGACCAGTTGGACGTGCGCCAGGCGGCCCACCTGCTCAGCGATCTGCTCCCCGATTTCGAAGCGCCGAGGGACTACCGGGCCAGCGGCGGACTGCGTCTCGTGATCGCGCGTGCGCTCGGCACACTTGATCTCCCGCCTTACGCAACCCTTCAGGATTTCTGTGAGGCGCTCGGGCGATTCTCGGTTGCCGACCTGGCGACGACGGTGCGGAGTCTGTTTGAGGCCTGGGAGCGATCGCAGGCGTCGCGCCGCCCCGAGTCATCGTCGGCCAAGCTCACCATCTCCGACATTCGTCGCGCCAGGCGGGCCACCGGGCTCTCGCTGGACGATCTCGCCGCGGTCTCCGACGTGCCCGCCCCGCGTTTGCGTGAACTCGAATGGGGCTACCTGCGTCACTGGCGTGCTGACGACAACGGACGCCACCAGCTTGCGCGCTACGCCCGGGCCGCCGGACTCGACGAAGAAGTCGTGCTCTCGATCGCGTGGCCGATGCTTCTCGCGTGGCCGGCAGGCTCCGACGGTGTCACCGGAGGTGACTCCTCGCACACTGCGAGGGCACTGGTGCCCGTCAGCACGCAGGCGATCACCGTCGTCGAGACGATCGCGCACCGACGGTGGCCATCGCGCCTGCCAACGATCGGCCTTGCCGTTGGATCCCTGGTGCTGCTCACATTCGCGACTGTCGGCCGCTACGGCGGCCAGACCAGTGGCGGGCAGTCGGCGCCCCCGGAACTGGTCCATCTTCCGAACGCTGGAGGGCCTGCCGTAACGCCGCAATCCGATCCGGGAACCGCGTCGCGGGCGATCGAACCCCGCGCCCGCTCGCTGACGCCTTCGCTCGAAGCCGATGCGCGCGGGGTGCCGCCCCTTCCCGCCGCCCGCGAGGCACCGTCTTCGATCGAGGCCAATTCCGGTGGGGTGTCGCGCGTCTCGTCCATGCGGCCTGCGTCGTCGCGCCGCAGCAGTGCGGCGACGCCACGCTCGGGCGCGCCGGCCCCCCGTGCGACCTTGCCCAGGCCGCCGCGCCGTTCCGCGGCTCGCAGTCAGTCGATCCTTCACAAGGAGCTTTTCCGGATCGTGATCAGATAGACTGCCGGATATTGCTGAAAGCATGCCGGTTAGCCTTCGCGGCCGGAAGCGTGCTCTTCGCTGCCTGCGCGCCGGAGCCGCCCCGTAAGGTTACCGGGGCTGACGTGCGTCTGCCGCTCGAGAGCGAGACGATCGTCGCGACGGTTCCGCGCCACGCGACGCTCGACAGCCTGCTGCGTGCTCACCAGCTTCAGGAGCAACTCGTCGCCGAAGCTGTCAGCGCCGCGCAATCCGTGTTCGACCCCCGCCATCTCCGCGCCGACCGGCCGTATCGGCTGGTGCGTACGCTCGACGGCCTGCTGCGGGAGTTCGAATACCAAATCGACGCCGACCGCTTCCTCCGCATCGTCAACCTCGATCGCTCGACGCCGGCGGTTCTCGACGCCAGGGTGCTCGATTACGACAAGCAGACCGAGGTGGCCGCGATCGACGCCCGGATCGACGCGGCGCATCCATCATTGATTTCGTCCATCGATGCGGCGGGGGAAAAGATCCAGCTCGCGATGGAGCTCGCGGATGTCTTCGGCGGGCAGGTCGATTTCCAGACCGACCTTCAGCCCAACGATTCTTTCCGCGTGTTGTTCGAGAAGACGGCGCACGACGGGCAGTTCGCCGGATATGGCGCGGTCCTCGCGGCGGCGATCACCGTGGACGGCCGGTGTCTGCAGGCATTCCGCTGGCAGGACGCGGCAACAGGGAAGGCGGCGTATTACGACGAGAACGGCCGTTCGCTGAAGCGCTTCTTCCTCAAGTCGCCGCTCAAGTTCGAGCCGCGCGTCACGTCGGGGTTTTCACTGCGGCGTCTCCATCCCGTCGACCGCGTGTTCAAGGCGCACCTGGGTGTGGACTATGGCGCACCGACGGGATCCTCCGTCGTCTCCGTTGCGGCGGGAGTCGTCGTCTCTGCGGCGTTCAGCGGCGGCGGCGGCAACATGGTGCACGTGCAACATCCCGGCGGGTTCGAGACCTACTACCTCCACCTGTCGTCGTACGGGGCGGGCATTCGCGCCGGCGCGCGCGTGGCACAGGGGCAGTTGCTCGGGCGCGTCGGCATGACCGGCTCTGCGACCGGGCCGCACCTCGATTACCGGCTGAAGCGGGGGGCCGCGTTCGTCAATCCGCTGTCCGTGCATTCGCGCCAGGCACCGGGCGCACCCATTCCCGCGGCGCAGATCGCGACGTTCAAGGCGTCGCGCGACAACCTGCTCGGCCGTCTGTCTACGACACTCGTCGCCGCCGGCCCGCGGCGGAGGGCCGAGTCTGTGCCGGCCGTCGCAAGATGACGGCGGCACGCGGGGACCGTCTTTCGCAAAGACGTAGCGGCACGCGGCGGCGGGCTTTCGCCAAGGCGCGTAAGGCGCGAAGACAGCAATCAAGGTTCACGAACAGAAGTGTCAGGCGCCGAGCGGCTTCCTGCGAAGGCACCAAGCCACGAAGACACGAAGAGATGGCGGCACGCGCCGAGGGGTCAGAACCTGACCTTCGCCGCGACCTGCATGATGCGCGGGCCGCTCGTCACGGTCGGCTGCTGGAAATTCGTCAGCGTCGTCAGCGTGGTGCCAGCCACGTTGTAGCGGGTGTTACGGGCGCCGCTGATGTTGTCGCGGTTGAACAGGTTGAACGCCTCCCAGATCAACTGCAGCTTGAAGCGGCCGGCGGGGAAATCGCGCGCGATGCGTGGATCGAACGACACCTGCGCGGGCAGCCGGTACTGGTTGCGCTTGGTCCCCGGAGCGATGTCGTTGCGCGCGTTCTGATCGTTGTTGATGTCGTTGCTGACGTACGCGGAGTACGGCTGTCCCGATTGCGCCGTGACGATTGCGGCGAACGTCCAGCCGCCCAGCAGCGCCCCGCGTTTCTGCGCGTCGCTCGTGAAGACGCCGCTCATGACCAGTCGATGACGCTGATCGTTGATCCCCGGCGCACGATCCGCGTCGAAGTCGGCCGGATTCGACGCAAACTTCGCGTCGTCGACGCCGGGGACGACCGCGGTCGCGTCCGGCGCGGTATCGGTGACCTTGCCAAGCGTGTAGGCCAGCCGCGCCTGCAGACCGCCGCTGAACCGCCGGTTCGCCTCCACCGCCAGCCCGTGGTAGGTGGAAACGGCACTGCTCTGGAACGCGATGATGCGCGCGAAGTTCGTGAAGGGTACGGCGCCGAAGCGATAGTGCGGCAGCACCTGTCCCGTGTCGGCGACCGTCAGCGTACTCGGCGATGCCGGCCCGATGTTGACGTCGGTCGAACGCGACAGCTGGTCGCCATGGACGAAGAGGTATGTCACGGTGACGGAGGTCTCGGGCCCGAGCGCGTAATCCACGCCCGTGCTCGCCTGCTGCACGCGCGGGTTCTGGTAGTCCCGATCGAAGACGAAGATCGTCGGCTTCGGCAGTGTGGCGCCGCCTGGAACCGCGCTGAAGATGGCGGGGTAGGTGGGCACCTGCGAACCGGTGAACGTGATCGTCTGGACGTTGATGCCGTTGTTCGAATGCGCGGTCCCGACCATGATCGAAGGCGTGCGGCCGTAAAAGAGGCCGTAGCCCCCCCGCACCACGTAGCGGTGCCCGGTCGGCGCCCACGCGACCCCGATTCGCGGCCCCCAGTTGTTGGTGTCGGTGTTCAGCGTCCCGGTGTCGATTCCGGCCGCGGCGAGCTGCGGGTCGGGGTTCGTGATCGCCGGTTTCGCGAAGCGCTGCAGGTCGTAGCGCAGGCCGGCGTTGACGGTCACGTCGTGGACCACGCGCCACTGGTCCTGCACGAAGAACGAGTACTCGTCGATGTCGGGATGGGTTGTCGCGCCGGTGGTTCCCTGTCCCGCGAACGCCTGCACGAAACGCTCGCCCGCGGCGCTCGGCGTACCGCTCTGGAAGGACGACAGGCTGTTGAACGTGTAGGCGCCGCCGAAGTTCCCCGGAAAGAAGTTGACGATGCGATCGAACTGGAAGTCGGCGCCGCCGCGCAGGTAGTGCGCGCCGCGCATCCAGGTGAACGTGTCGGCCACCTGGGCGCGACGGATCGTCGTTTCACGCGGGCTGAAGTTGTTGCGTCCGATGGTGAGGATGGTCGAGCCCCCCTGGCGGATGATCGCCTCGGGGCGGTCGCTGTTCGTGAATCCCGGCTCCATGTCACGCGCCCACTGGCCGCGCACCTCGTTCAACGTCCTGTTACTGAGGACGCTGGTCAGCGATCCGTTGAAGGTGCGCGTCTTCACCTTGGAGTCGCCGGTGTGCTCGAGGGAATTCTGCGGGCCGCCCGTTTCGAAGTTCCGTCCGGTGAAGTTCTGGTGGTTGTAGCGAAGGGTCATGCGGCCGGGCGAAAGCTGCGAGTCGGTCTTGACCAGGAACACGTCCTGATTCTGGCTGCGCGTCCAGGACTGGCCCAGCGCGACCAGGCGCGCCAGCGCCGCGGTCCCCGCCCCGTCCAGGCTGGTGCCGGCGGGAAGCGTCACGAACACGTCGTTCGGCTGCGTATTCCGCTGGCCGTCGTAATTGGCAAATATGAAATGGCGGTTCTTTTTGAGCGGTCCGCCGTAACTGCCGCCGAACTGGTTGTAGTGGTAGGCGGACTTGGCGCGGTTGTTCAAGACGTTGATCGCGTCGTTCGCGTTGAGCGCCTTGTCACGATAGAAATCGAAGATCGAACCGTGCGGCGTGTTCGTCCCCGATTTGGTGACGACGTTGATGACGGCTCCCCCGGCCCGTCCGTACTCGGCGGAGTAGGCGTTGGAGTTGACCTGGAACTCCTGGACCGCGTCCTGGCTGAACTGATACGGGGCGCGGCCGGATCCGGTGCGCCCGAGCGTCTGTCCGAAAAACGTGTTGTTGTTGTCGGCGCCGTCCACGACCACGCTGTTCAGCGTGCCGCGCTGACCGGCAAAGCTGATGTCTCCGGTGCGGACGTCGCGCGTGACGCCGGGCGTCAGCAGCGCGAAGTCGATGAAGTTGCGGCCGTTGACCGGGAGGTTGGCGACTGAGATTTCCGACACGGTCGAGCTCATCTGCGATCGCGTGGTCTCCACTGCCGGTGTCGTCCCGCTGATCGGGCCGCGGACCGTGACCGACTCGGTCAGGTTCGCCGGCGCGAGCTCGATACGCAGCGCCATCGTCTGACCGATGGTCAGCCGCAGGGTCCGCTGCTCGAACGACCGGAAGCCGCTGAGCGCCGCCTTGACGGTGTAGGGGCCGACTGGCAGCAGCGGTGCGCGGAACATCCCCTGCGTATCCGACACGACCTCGCGCGCGGCGCCGGTGGCTTCCTGCGTCACGATGACGGTGACGCCGGGGATGATTGCGCCGCTGGTATCGACCACAATCCCCTCGATCGAACCCGTCGGCGTCTGGGCGTGAGCGAGACGGACGGCGCCGAGTAACAGCAACAGGCAGAACGCGGCGCGGTGTCGATCACGGGGGATTCGGATCATGGGAAACCTCCAATATAGAATACGCGGATGGCCGTCATCCGACCGTTCCGTGCCTTGAGACCGGCGCGCGAGTCCGCCGCCGTTGTCTCAGCAGTGCCGTATGACGTCGTCAGCACCGACGAGGCAAGGCAGCTCGCTGCCGGCAATCCTCTCAGTTTTCTTCGCGTCACGCGCTCCGAAATCGATCTGGCGCCGGATGCGGATCCCTACGACGCCCGCGTCTACACGACGGCGGCGGCGAACCTTGCGGCGTTGCGCGCCAGCGCGCCTCTCGTCGTCGAGGCGGAGCCCGCGCTGTACTTCTATCGCCTGCGCATGGGCGGGCACGAGCAGACTGGCCTGGCTGGCACCTTCTCGGTCGACGAGTACGAGCACGACGTCATCAAGAAGCACGAGCGGACGCGGCGCGACAAGGAAGACGATCGCACCCGCCACATCATCGAATTGCGCGCGCAGACGGGCGTCGTGTTCCTGACCTACCGGGCGTCCGACGCCATCGATCAGTTGTGCCGCGCGGTCACCGCGGACGCGCCACTCTACGATTTCCTGGCGCCTGACGGCGTGCATCATACGATCTGGAGGGTCGGGGGACCCGAGACGGCGGCGCTGGTGGAGGCGCTCGGCCGGATTCCGGCGCTGTATATCGCCGACGGCCATCACCGTGCCGCAAGCGCCGCGCGGGCGCGCGCGGAGATGCGCCGCCGCGGGGAAGCGAGCGAAGCCGACAGTTTCATCGCGGTGGCGTTTCCCGACAACCAGATGCACATCCTTCCGTACAACCGGACGGTCAAGGACCTTGCCGGACAGACAGCGGCGTCCTTTCTCGCCGCGGTGCGGCATCGATTGCCGGTGCGCGACGGCGCCGCGTCGCCTCACGGCAAGGGCGAGGTCTCGATGTATCTCGACGGCGCGTGGTACGCCGTCGATCTATCGGCTGCAGCGCCGGCGGATCCGTCGCGTGCCAGCTCGCTCGACGTGGCGCTGCTGCAGCAGCACGTGCTCGAGCCGCTGCTGAAGATCGGCGACGTACGGTCCGACAAGCGCATCGATTTCATCGGTGGCGCGCGCGGCACGGCCGCACTCGAGCGGGCCGTCGACAGCGGCAAGGCCGCCGTCGCGTTCTCGATGCATCCCGTCACCATCGACGATCTGATGTCGATTGCGGACGAAGGCGGGATCATGCCGCCGAAGTCAACATGGTTCGAGCCCAA
>JANPCT010000847.1:0-7791 GCA_031431095.1 Acidobacteriota bacterium
CATGTCGTTGGCCGACGGCACCAGCTTCGCCGTGTGAAGGATGCCGGCCCCCAGCAGGTAGAACGCGACCGTCGCGACGCAGTAGATGACCATCGACGCCAGGATGTCCACGTTCATCACCCTGATCCAGCCCAGCGCGCGAAGCCGCCACGGGTCGCCGTCTTCGCGCTTCCCCGCGTAGCGCGCGTAGCCCTTCTCGACGCACCAATAGGGGTACATGAAGAGCTCGGAGGCCCCCACCCCGGTGATGCCGAACACCGCGATCGCCGTCACCATGCCCGCGGGCGGCAGCGTGAAACTGAGGCCGGTCGCCAAATCGGCCGCCGACACCGCGCCCGGTCGGCGGATCAGGACGGCCGCGGCAAAAACGGTCAACGTCGTGAACAGCCCCACCTTCACCATGGCGAAGCGTTCGATTCGCGCGTACCCGCCGCCGAGCAGTACGGCCAGGGTGATGCCCAGGCAGATCGCCACCCACGCGTTGATCCCGACCGCCGGCCACAGCAGATGCAGCACCTGGCCGACGCCACCGTACATGCCGCCGACCTGAAGAAGGGTGAGTGACACCGTCAGCGCCCAGGCCCATACCAGCCACCCCGCGCCGAGGCGGGGGCCCGGGACGCCGTTGAAACCTTCCAGCCCGGTCCGGCCGGTCACGATGGTGTAGCGTCCGAGCTCGCCCTGGACGACCGGTTTGATCGCGCAGCTGACGAGGACAATCCACAGCGCGGCAAAACCAACCTGCGCGCCGAGCGTGGTCGTCGCAATCAGCTCGCCTGAGCCGACGATGGCCGACGCGAGGACGATCCCTGGTCCGATGCGGCGGAGCGCCGCGCCGAGCGAGCGCGGCGGCGCTTCAATCGCGCCTGGCTGCAGCGCGTACGGGTCGGCGGGGATCGCATCGGTCGTGATCATCGGCTCCTCGAACAACGCGGTAGCGCAACCGCCACCGAGCGTTCGCTTCTCGCACCTCGCGGTTCTCCGTCGGCGGCGCCATCGCATCGGCGCCGTCGGCGCGGATGTTGACTGGCGGGGTCCTTACGAGGCGCGCAGCCTGGTGGCGCGCGCCTTCATCGCCGCCGCCAATCCCTTCAATCGGGCCGCGTCGGCCCCGCTCGCCGCGGCGGCATCCTGTTCGACCTGTCGCGCGACGGCATCGAGCTGATCGACGGCCGCTTTCGGCGCGTTGTCTTTCGCGGCCTTGTCGATCGCGCCCTTCACCGCGGCGGCACGCGCCGCCGAGATGCCCTTGCTGCGACTCAACTGATCGAGAAACGCGCGCGACACCACCGCCGTGGCCGGCCATGAGATCTTCGGCTGCTGCTGGGCGTTGAACTCGTCCATGCGCACCAGGCTCGCCGCGTCGATTTCATTCTGTGACAGCTGGTCGCTCGGCGTCAGCTTGAAGATATCGATGCCGCGGGAAATCTCCGAGGCGTAGACGCGCCCGTTGTACCAATAGGTGGACCAGTAGCCGCCGACAACCATGTTCGCCGCGTCGAGCGGACCGCGATCGAAGAACGCGATCTCCACCGGGTGCGCGGAATCGGTGAAGTCGAACACCGACAATCCCCCCTGATACCAGGCCTGGACCATGATGTCGCGGCCCGGCACGGGGATGAGCGATCCGTTGTGGGCGACGCAGTTCTCCTGCTCGGTCTGGGCCGCGGGCATCTTGAAGTAGCCGCGGAACTGCATCTTCTTGTCGACGATGTCGAAGATGGCGTCGGCGCCCCAGGTCAGCTGATCGGTCGCCCGGCAGCGAGGCGCGGTGCCACCGCCCCACTCATCCGTGAATATGACCTTGGTGCCGTCGTTGTTGAATGTCGCCGAATGCCAATACGCGAAGTTCTTGTCTGAGACCGCGTCGAGGCGCGTCGGGTGAATCGGATCCGAAATGTCGAGCAGGATGCCGTTGCCGGAGCACGCGCCTGCGGCGAGCCCGAAGGCGGGGTAGACGGTGATGTCGTGGCACTGGTTGGTGACCCGCGCGGCCTGGGTACCGGGCCCGCGATCGCCACCTTTTTCGAGCCCGGCAATCGCGCCGCTCTTCTCGTCGGCAAAGATGCGGGGACGGTTCACGATCGCGGCCTTCGCCGGCGCCGCGACCGGCACCTTAATGACGTCGATGCTGAAGAGCGCGGTGTTCTGATCCTCGTCAGGGTTCTTCGACGAACAGCCGGCGAGCTCCTCGCCCGGACGCACCTGGCCGGTGCCGGACCCATAGATGTAAATGTTCGCCGGGTCCTTCGGATCGGTGACGAGTGTGTGCGTGTGCGAGCCGCGGCAGGTCTGCACCGCCGCGACCTGCTTTGGCTTGCTGATGTCGCTGATGTCGAAGATGCGCACGCCGCGGAAGCGCTCGGCGCTCGCCGCTTCGGTCACTCCCTGCGTTCCGCAGTCGACGCGGCCGCGTGTCTGCTCGACCGACATGAACAGCAGGTTGCCGTGCACCGACATGTCGCCCTGTCCTCCTGGACAAACCACCGAGGCGAGCAGGCGCGGCTTCTTCGGTGTTTCGATGTCGTAGGTGTTGAAGCCGTTGAAGTTGCCGAGGAACATGTCGGCACGTCGAAACGCCATGTCGGAGTTGGCGAAGTTCAAGCCGCCGCCGGGAGGCGTCGCCTCCGGCGTCGCGCCGCGCCCGGTCGCGGGCGCGCTGTCCGGGACGGGTGGGGTCGGCTCAGTGCCGGCAGCCGGAGGTGTCGCGGCCGGGGCAGTGGGTTCGGCCGCCGGCGTGCCTGGGACGCCGCCTCTCGCGCCGCGATTGCCGCCGGGTGTAGAAATGCTGCCGGCAGGCGCCTTCGGATCGTAGAAACCCTCGGCCCTGGGCATCGTGGCGACCAGTTCCATCCCTCGCGCCGCCACCCCCGCATCGCGGAAGCCCGCCTTGAGGCCGACGCGCGGATCGTTGGTGACGGCAGTCGCGGGTTTGTCCTGCGCGATGCCCGCGACGGCGAGGGACGCGGAGAAGGCAAGGACAGAGAGCAGCCGGGTGGCGACGGGTTTCATTTCACGCGCTCCTTGATCGCGGCGAGCATGCCGCTCATGCGGTCGATTTCCATCTGCTGGTCGGACACGACGTCCGAGGCAAAGGCGTAAATGGTCGATTCCTGCCCGGCACCCGGCGTGGCGAAGAGCTCCTGCACCATGAGAATCGCGCCGCCGTGGTGCTTGATCATGCCCTCGAGAAAAAACGAGTCGAACTCCGGGCCCTTGAGGCCCGCCAGGCGCTGCATCTCGTCGGGCGTCAGCATGCCGGCCATCATCGGGCCGTGATCCATGCCGGGCATCACCATGCCGGGCATGTGCATCGCGTGAGGATCCGGGGCTTCAGCGCCGTGTGCCTGCAGCCACCGCTGCATCATGCGGATTTCATCGGTCTGCGAAACCTGGATGCGCAGGCCAAGCTTCTTCATGTCCTCGCGGGCCGTGCGGGTTTTCAGAAGCTCCGTCATGTCGATCGCCTGCGCGTGGTGATGGATCATGCCCTGCATGAACTTGATGTCACCTGCCGTGGCCCCGACCCGGGAGAGATCACGCGCCGCTTCCGCGCCGACAGTGCGGCTTTCCTGCCCGGGCGCGCCCGGCTGCACGATGCGCGGCGCCGGCCCGCTGCGCGGCGTGGTGCGGCACCCGGAAACGGCGAAAAAAATGAGGCCTGTCAACAGGATCGGGTTGGCGTGGTGGCCAATTCTGGGCATGGGTCCAAGGCTGTAATGTGACTCCGGCGACGTCGGAGTGTCAACCGGGTGCACGTATTGTAAGCCCGGAGTTCCGGCTGAGAAGAGGAGCACAGGCGTTTCACAGCTTCGCGCCGGTTCCGTAGGCGTCCGCGATGCGCGCCTTCACGAAGGCGAGATCGCGCGCGGCCGCGGCAAGCATGTTCGCTTCGAGTGCGTCCGGCGTGGCGCCGGGCACGTCGTACTCCAGGTGGAGAGACGCCGGCCCGTGAAATCCGGTCCGGGCGAGCAGCGCGAAATACGCCTTCCAGTCGACCATGCCCTCACCCATCGGGCAATTCTGTACTCGCCATCCGGCCGGCGTCTTCTGCCAGAAGACGTCCTTCAGCGCGATCATCGAGAGTCGCGGCGCGACGACGCTGAAGGCACTGCGCCAGCCGCCGTCTCCTCCTTCCACGACCGCGTGCCGGACGTCGAAGTAGTAGCCTGACGTTCTCGGATCCAGGCTGTCGATGACCGGCACGACGTCCCAGATGCCGCCACCGATATAGCCGGCGTGGTTGTGGAAACCGAGATGGACGCCGCGACGCGCGCTCAACGCCGCGAGACCGCGCAGCTTGACGGCCGCGGCCTCGATCTCCTTCCGAGCGTCCACGAACGCGTAGCGGTAATAACCCGGCTTGAAGAACGGGACCTTCAGCGCCGCGGCCGTCTCGAGTGTCGGCCGCGCCGCGGGATCGGCGTCGGAGGTCAGTTCCGTCGTGATCATCGGAACCTCCAGCCCTTCCTCCCGGATGCCCTCGACGAAGACCGGCAGGTCCTGCGTGACGCGCGCCGGCTCCACGTGGCCGCCGGGCCGTACCGTGAGATCCACCCCGCCGAAGCCGAGCGTCCTGAGCGAACGCCCCAGGCCGCGCCCGTCCATGCGCGGGAGATGCTTCGAGAAGAAGCAGAGCGTCCCGCGAAAACCCGGCTCCTGCCTGGCGTCCAGGAGGTCCGGGAACGCCGTCGCCAGCGCGCCCGCGGCGGCAACGGTCTCGATGAAGCGGCGCCGGGTCACAGATTCCATGGCTTCCGGTACTCCTGGTGGAGCCGAAAGGACATTCTACGTGCCGGAGACGGCCACGCGCGCAACCGGTCGAACGCTGAGATACCATCTGAATATGAAAATGACGTTTTTGATCGCAGCGGCCGCCCTCGGAGTGTGCGGCGCCGCGTGGGCAGCGCAGGACAAGCCGGCGGGCGTCGACCCCCGTCCACCCAACGCCACCGGCCAGACACCGGCGTCACCGGGGCAGACGCGAGCTCCGGAAGCAAAGAAGAACGTCGCGTTCGAGGTCGTCACCGTCGCCGAGGGGCTCGACAAGCCATGGGGCCTGGCCTTCCTGCCGGGCGGCAAGCTCCTCGTGACCGAGAAACCGGGACGGTTGCGGGTCGTCGGCGCCGACGGCAAGCTGTCGGAACCCGTCGCCGGCCTTCCCGCCGTCGACATCCGCGGACAGGGGGGACTGCTCGACGTTCTCCTCGACACGCGCTTCGCGTCTACGGGTCTGATTTACTGGAGCTACGCCGAACCGCGTGACGGCGATCTCACCAACACCGCCGTCGCGCGCGGCAAGTTCGTCGACGGCGCGGCGCCCAGGGTCGAGAACGCGGAAGTGATTTATCACCAGGCGCCCTCACTGGACTCGGTCCAGCATTACGGGGGACGGCTCGTCTGGAATCGCGACGGCACCCTGTTCGTCACCCAGGGCGAGCGCTCGGTGACGCCGGGGCGCATGCAGGCGCAGCAGATGGACAGCGGGCTCGGCAAGATCGTCCGCATCAACGCTGACGGTTCCATTCCCAAGGACAACCCCTTTGTCGGAAAGGCCGGCGTGCGCCCGGAGATCTGGTCCTCCGGCCACCGCAACGTGGAGGCCGCGACCCTGCATCCGACCACCGGCGCGTTATGGGAGGTCGAGCACGGCACCCGCGGCGGCGACGAGATCAACATTGCGCGCAAGGGCAAGGATTACGGCTGGCCCACAATCGCGTACGGGATCGAGTACCAGGGCGCGCCGATCACCGGCGGGATCACGGCGAAGGAAGGCATGGAGCAGCCGCTCTACTACTGGGATCCCGTCATCGCGCCGAGCGGCATGGTGTTCTACACCGGCAACCTGTTTCCGGCGTGGAAGGGCAGCCTGTTCATCGGCGGACTCGCCTCGACGAACCTCGTCCGGCTCGACGTCAGCGGAGAGAAGATCACCGGCGAGGAACGGCTGCTGAAGGATCTGCAGCCTAAGGCCGAACGAATCCGCGACGTGCGGCAAGGGCCCGACGGCGCGATCTACCTGCTCACCGACAACGCCACGGGTCGCATCTTGAAGCTGGTACCGAAGCGTTAGGCGATCAGGACCCAGACGACGGGCGCCGGACCGCCGGTGAAGCCGGGCCCGACCCGGTCAAGAGCCAATGACGTATGGCGGTGCGGCCGCTCGGCACCGCGCTGCGGATGACGAAGCGCTGAGGCGCGGGCTGACGTATCATCGCGGGTGATTCCCCACAGGAGCCCGAATGGACATCGTGACGCGTGCAAAGAATATCTGCCTGTCGCCGCTGACGGAGTGGCCGATCATCGCCGCCGAACCGGCGACGCCGGGCGGATTGCTCACAGGATATGCCGCCCCTCTCGCGGCGATCGGCGCGGTGGCGGGGTTCATCGGCGGCGTGGTCATCGGGCACACGCTGCCGTTCGTCGGGCACTACCGCGTGCCGCTGGTCGCGGGACTGATCACCGCGCTTGTGACGTTCGGCATGGCGCTCGTCGGCGTGTTCGTGCTGTCGCTCGTGATCAACGCGCTGGCGCCGACGTTTGGCGGCGAGAAGAACGACCTGCAGGCCCTGAAGGTCGCCGTGTATTCCTACACTCCCGCCTGGATCGCCGGGGTGCTCAACCTCTCGCTGCTCCTCGCGATGCTCGGCATCTTTGCGGCGCTCTACGGCCTCTACCTGCTTTACCTCGGGCTCCCGCGCCTCATGAAATCGCCGGAAAACAAGGCGCTACCCTACACCGTCGTCGTGCTCATTTGCGCGATCGTGATCTCGATCGTCCTTTCCGCTGCGACGGCAATGGTCGCCGGCGCCGGGGTGTACGGCCGGGCCGCCACCACGGCGAGCTCCAGTGGCGACGTCCAGTTCGACAAGGACAGCCCGCTCGGAAAGCTGCAGGACATCTCGAAGAAGATGGAGGACAGCGCCAGGAAGGGGGAGGCGGCGGCGAAGAGCGGCGATGCCAATGCTCAGGCGGCAGCCGCAGTCGAAGGACTGGGGGCGCTGTTCGGCGGCGGCAAGCGCGTCGATCCAATCAGCATCGAACAGTTGAAGCCTCTCGTTCCCGACACACTCGCCGGCCTTCCGAAGACGGCCAGCAGCGCGGAGAAGACCGGCTTCGCCAGCCTGATGGTTTCGAAGGCAGAGGCCACCTATAGTGACGGTGCCGGGAAGCGCGTCACACTTGATATCTCCGACACCGGCGGCGTGAGCGGGATCATGGCGCTGGCCGGGTGGGCGAGCGTGCAGGGCGAACGGGAGGACGACACCGGATCCGAGCGCACGCAGCGCATCGACGGCCGTCTCACCCACGAGAAGACGTCCAAGAATGGCGGCACCAACGAATACGCCATCGTCATCGCGGATCGTTTCGTTGTCAGCCTCACGGGCAGGGGCGTGGACGTGGCAGCCCTGAAGACGGCCGTCAGCGGCATGGACATCGCCAAGCTGGAGTCGATGAAGGACGCCGGCGTCACGAAGTAAAAGGGCTCACCCCGGGGCACGGGGCTACGTGCTTAGTCCGCGCGTAACGCCTTGATCACGTCCACCCGGGAGGCCCGCGCCGCCGGGACGAGCGAGGCAAGAACCGCGGCGACGACGAGAACGAATGCCGCGGCAGCCACGGCGCTCGCACCGGGGATCCGCACATCGCCGACGTAACTGCCGACAACCCGCGCCAGGGCGAACCCGCCGACCACACCGGCGACGATTCCGGCCGCCGCGATCACAGCCCCTTCGCCGAGTACGCGCGTCAGCAGGTGCCGCGGCGCCGATCCAACGGCCAGCCGGATGC
>JANPCT010000848.1:0-1908 GCA_031431095.1 Acidobacteriota bacterium
CACCGCCTTCTTCTTCACCGCCCCGGGCTCGGTCTACTGGGCGACGAGGTCGGGAACCTGGGGGGACGCGCGCGGTTCCACGGCCGAAATCGGGGAACGCTACCTTCAAGCCGGCGTGCGCTCGACGCTGCGGGCGCTGGACGCGATCGAACAAACCTTCGCGGCCATGCCGCCGCGGCCCTGATGCTGCGCGCCCGAGTGTCGGGATGAGAAGTGATCAAACAATGCGTCGTGTCCTCACCATCGCGCTGGCCGTCCTGCCATCGGTGCCTAGCAGGGTGCTGAAAAAGTGACTTCAAAGGGATCGACACCGTGATCCGGTCGTACTACCATGCTCCCGACATTCTGAAAGGGAGCGAGCCTATGCGAGGTGAGGATCCGCGTCACGACTCGATGTTCAGCTACGTGACCCCGGAGGCGCGCGTCCGACCGGACCATCCGCTGCGCCCGATCCGCCGGATGACGGACGCGGCCTTAGCGCGATTGTCGTCGCGATTCGATCGACTGTACTCGACGACGGGTCGCCCCTCGATCCCGCCGGAAAAGCTGCTGCGGGCCTTGCTGCTCCAGATGCTGTACAGCATTCGGAGCGAGCGTCTCCTGATGGAGGAGCTGGACTACAGCGTGCTGTATCGCTGGTTTGTCGGCCTGAGCCTCGACGACCCGATTTGGGACGCGACGACCTTCACCAAGAATCGCGACCGGCTGCTGGACGGGGACATCGCCGAGGCGTTTTTCACGGAAGTCCTCGCCGCGATCAAGGGCGACGGGTTGCTCTCGGACGAGCATTTCACGGTCGATGGGACCTTGCTCGAGGCGTGGGCCAGCCACAAAAGTTTCAAACCGAAGGGGGGCGATCGCACGCCGCCCGACGATCCGAAGAATCCGACCGTGAATTTCCATGGACAGACGCGACGCAATGACACCCACGCGTCGACCACGGATCCCGACGCGCGCCTGTATAAGAAAGGCACGGGGCACGAAGCCAAGCTGGCCTATCTCGGGCACCTGCTGACCGAAAATCGTCACGGGTTCATTGTCGACACGGCGGTGACGGACGCCTCCGGCACCGGTGAACGCGACGCCGCCATCGCCATGCTCGGCGAGTTGCCGCTCACGAGCCGGCGGGTGACGGTCGCGGCCGATAAGCTGTATGACCGGCGGGCGTGGGTCACCGCGGTGCGCCGGATGCGCATCACGCCTCATGTCGCCCAATATGCCGGATTCGGCGGCAGCGCGATCGATGGCCGGACCACCCGTCACGCGGGGTACGCCGTGAGTCAGCGCCGACGAAAGCTGATCGAGCAAGCCTTTGGCTGGATGAAGACCGTCGGGCTGTTCCGCAAACTGCGGCATCGCGGGGGACGCCTCGTCGATTGGATCTTTACGTTCGGCGCGGCGGCGTACAACCTGGTCCGCTGGCGCAATCTTGTCGCGCAACCGGCGTGACGATGACGGCAACCGAGCTATTCGAATCATCGCGATGAACACATCACCAACAACAAGGATGGGTAACCGGTGCTGAATCCTCGTTTTTCAGCACCCTGCTAGAGCGGACGCTCACCTCGCGCCGCGCAGCGCGAATGCGATGATGCTGTCACCGGTCACCGGGTTTCCGAAGAAGCCGCCGCCCGTCGCGGCAATTACGACGTACTGCCGTCCGTCCGGGCCCGAATACGTCATCGGCGTCGCCTCCGCGGCGCCAGTCAGCTTATAGGTCCACAGCTCCTTGCCGTCCTTCGCATCAAACGCGCGGAACCGGCTGTCGTCGGTCGCGCCGACGAACACCAGTCCTCCGGCGGTCGCGATGGTGCCGCCGTTCCCCGGCCGGCCGGTCTTCTGTTTCTCCGGCGGAAGGCTGTCCGTCACGCCAAGGGGAACGCGCCAGGCGAATTCCCCCGTGTTGAC
>JANPCT010000849.1:0-2385 GCA_031431095.1 Acidobacteriota bacterium
CTCGCGCTCGCGCTGTGGATTCCGAGCCGCGCCGGGATCCTCGCCGGCGGCCGCGCGAGCGACAGCGCTCGATCCGCGAAAGCCCTGCAGCCGCTGAAGTCCTTGCCAGCCGACCTTCAGAGAGAGCTCGAAGACCTTCTCAAGATCGCGGAAAGCGGTACTGCCGCCGAAGGCGGACGCGTGCTGACGGCCGCAGAGCTGCGCAAACTGCTCGCGCGCATTGCCGACCTGCAGGCACTGCGTGCCGCAAATGAGGGAAAGGCGCCGCGCGCCGGTGAGCGGCCGGACGCGCTCCCCGAGAACCTCAAACCGCTCTCCGAACGCCTGAAGAAAGCTTCGGAGATGGCGTCGCTCTCCCCCGAGGTGCGCGACGCGTTCTCGGAGCTTGCCGACAAGATCGCCGACGACTCCGACGCCAAGCCGGCGGCGCCGAGAGCTCCGCAGGATGCGACCGCGTCGACCGAAGCACAGGCCGGTGACGCCGCACAGGCCAAGAAGCCGGGGGACAACGAAGACCTCTCGATCCAGTCGGTGAAGGACGCCAGCGCGGGCGGCGGGGCGGGCGTCGTCATGATGTCGAACCAGGACGCCAGTGGGGGCAAGGAGTCGGGACTCGGCCTTGGCGGCGGCTCCGAACCGAACCGCGGCGGCGGCCGCATGGCGGACCTCGGCGCGGCCCTTCGCAAGGAAACGATCGAGGCGACGACCGACAATCCCGGCGAGAACGTCGACACCTCACACCGCCGCAAGACCGAACGCGGCGACGCGACGGTCGCATACTCGAAAACCGCGACCCGGGCGTTCGAGCGTGGCCGCTCGAGTGCGCCTCCCGCTGTCCCCGAGGGCCGCCGCGCCGGCGTCCACTCGTACTTCATCCGCAAGCAATGACCACCACGGCCGTCGTCGAGTCCATCGATCAGTTCCGCGAGCGGTTCACACGCATCACCCAGGAGGTCGGCCGCCGTATCGTCGGACACGAGGAGGTCGTCAACCTGACGGTCACCAGCCTGATCGCCGGCGGGCACGTCCTGCTCGAAGGGATTCCGGGCGTCGGCAAGACCAGCCTGGTCCACACGCTTGCCGACGTGCTGCATCTCAGTTTCTCGCGGATTCAGTTCACGCCCGACCTCATGCCGGCTGACATCGTCGGCACCAACATCGTGCAGGAGGGACCGCAGGGAGGCACGTACTTCGAATTCCAGCGCGGCCCGATTTTCGCCCACGTGGTGCTGGCCGACGAGATCAACCGCGCCACGCCGAAGACGCAGTCGGCGCTCCTCGAAGCCATGCAGGACGTCAGCGTGTCCGTGGGGCGGACGACGTATCGCCTGGAGCAGCCGTTCCTGGTGCTCGCGACGCAGAACCCGCTCGAAATGGAGGGGACGTATCCCCTGCCGGAAGCCCAGCTCGATCGTTTCTTCTTCAAGCTCAAGGTCCTGTATCCCTCCGAAGCGTCGATGCACGACATCCTCGAGCGGACCACCACGGACGCGTCAGCGACGGTGACGCGGGTGGCCGACGGTCCCGCGATCCTCGAGATGCGCCACACCGCGCGCGCGGTCGTGATCGCGCGCCCCGTGCAGGCGTACGCGATCCGGCTGACGCTCGGCTCGCATCCCGATTCACCGTATGCGACCGCGCTCGTGAAGCGCTACGTGCGCTACGGCGCGAGTCCGCGCGCCGCGCAGGCGCTGGTATTGGCGGCAAAAATCCAGGCGCTCATCCGCGGGCAGGCGTTCGTCTCGGTCGAGGACGTTCGTGCCGTCGCGCTGCCGGCGCTGCGCCATCGCATTCTCCTGAACTTCGAGGGCGAGGCCGACGAGGTCAACACCGACACCATCGTCACCGAGCTGCTGTCCGCCGTGCCGACGTAAAGGGGCCTGACCGTGGCCCTTCGTTTCCAGGACGATTTCCTCAAGAAGCTCGAGTATCTGCACGTCGTGTCGAAGCGCGAGTTCGCCGGCCAGAACCGCGCCGATCGCCGCACCCCGCAGCGCGGCCGCGGCATCGAGTTCGCGGATCATCGGCCCTACACACCAGGCGACGACTTCCGCCACATCGACTGGAAGGCCTACAAGCGTCTCAACCGTCTGCTGCTGCTGCTGTTCGACGAGGAGCAGGACCTTCCGATCTATCTCATTCTCGACGTCAGCCGCTCGATGGCGGAGCCCGCGAAGTTCGACCAGGCGCGCCGGATCGCGGCAGCGCTGTGCTACGTCGGCCTCGCCCACCTCGATCGGCTGACCATCCTCACCTTCGCTGACGGCCTCGTGCAGGAATTCTCGCCCGGGCGCGGGAAGGGGCGAATCTTCCGCGTCTTCGACCAGCTCGAGCGCCTCGAGCCGGGCGGCCCGACGAACCTGCGCGACTCGTTCAAGGAGTTCG
>JANPCT010000850.1:0-2593 GCA_031431095.1 Acidobacteriota bacterium
CGCCGGCCGCCGGCGGGCTGCGGGCGCGCCTGATGAAGGACGGCTTCACCGAGAGCGTGCTGTTGAAGGGCGGACTCCTGGTGCAGCGCGACGCCGGTCCGGGGCGGGACAGGTTCAGGAACCGGCTGATGATTCCAATCAACCGCGACAACGGGGCGATCATCGCGTTCGGCGGCCGCGCCATGGATGCCGGCCAGCAGCCGAAGTATTTGAACTCCCCCGAAACCGCGATTTACGTCAAGGGACGCACGCTATACGGCCTGAATCTGGCCAAACACGCGATCAGCCGGCTCAAATACGCGGTCCTGGTGGAAGG
The DNA here is from genome assembly GCA_031431095.1 of Acidobacteriota bacterium. GTDB lineage: Bacteria > Acidobacteriota > Vicinamibacteria > Vicinamibacterales > 2-12-FULL-66-21 > JAICSD01. The sequence goes on from JANPCT010000850.1 coordinate 317, forward strand.
GTATTTCGATTGGGCCCAGGCTTACCAGGCGGGCATCACCAACGTGGTGGCCTCGTCGGGCACGGCGCTGACGCCGGCGCAGGGGAAGCTGCTCCGCCGGTTCGCCGGCAAAGTGGTGCTGAGCTTCGATCCTGACGCCGCCGGCCAGGGCGCCGCCGCTCGCTCGTCCGAGATGCTCGTCGCCGAGGGCTTTCAGGTTAATGTCGCCATGCTGCCGGCAGGCGATGATCCCGATAACTACATCCGCCGGCACGGCGCGGCCGCATATCAGGAGCAGCTGCGAAATTCGCGGCAATACCTGGAATATCTGCTCGACCGGTCCGCTGCGGATGAAGATTTGTCAACGGATGAGGGACGGCGGTCGTTTCTAGGCAAGATGCTGGTGGTCGCGGCTCGTATTCCGGACGCGGCCCAGCGTGACCAGTTTGCGGACAGGTTGTCGCATAAAGCGCGAATTACGGAAGAGGTGGTGAGGGCGGAGATCCGCAAGGCAGCGGTCCAGCGGCAGACCAGCGTCGAGGATGTCGAGCGCCGGGTTCCCGCCGCGGGACAGGTCAGTGTCGCCGAACGCGGCCTGATTTGGGCCTTGATGCACCAGATCGCGGGGTGCCACGAGGCACTCGTGGAGCTGGAAGACAGCGACCTCGAGGGTCTCGCCAGCCGCGAGATCCTCCGGCAGGCGCGATCCCTGCAGGAATGGCCGATGGGGTCTTTACCAGATGCCTTGATCGAGCGTCTAAGTAAGGGAGAGGCCGCGTTCGTACGAGAGATCGCCCGTCAGACCGGCGCCCCAGGGGATGCCGTGGATTGCGTCCGCACCCTCAGGATGCGGCGCTTCGATCGGGAACGCGCCGCAGTACAACGGGAAATCGACAGGCTGCAGGAAGCTGGTGCGGCCACCCACGACCACGAAATCGTCGCGCTCTGGGAGCGCAAAAAAGATCTTCTACAGCGGTTGGACAAGTAATAAGCACATAGATGTAGGCTGGATCCGGTCGGGTCCGGCGGCTCAGGAGGAACGGCGTTGTCGATCGAAGAAAAATACGACGAGGTAAAGCAGCTCATCGCCATCGGTAAAGAGAAGGGATACCTGCTCTATGACGAGGTGAACGAGCTTCTGCCTGCGGACATCACCTCGTCCGACGAACTGGACGACCTGTTCAGCACGTTCGGCAGCGCCGGCATCGAGGTCGTCGACTCCGAGAAGACGTACCGCGAAGAGAAGCTGCTCGACCGCACCGGCGAAGGCGCCGAGGAGCTCGAGCTCGATCTCACGCCCGGGGCGCTGGACAAGACCAACGATCCGGTGCGCATGTATCTGCGCGAGATGGGCACGGTGCCGCTCCTCACCCGCGAAGGAGAAGTCGAGATCGCCAAGCGCATCGAGCGCGGCAAGCTCGCCGTCATCAAGTCCATCTCCCGCACGCCGACCATCGCCAAGGTCATCATGCAGATGGGCGACGCGCTGAAGAACGACGAACGCAGCATTCGCGAGCTGGTCACCTTCGTGGACGACGAGCTGACCGACGAAAAGCTCGACGACCGCAAGCGCCAGGTGCTGCGTCAGATCGACGCCGTCCGCAAGGCGTGGGTCGTCGCCGAGAAGGGCAAGGAAAAGCTCGACAACACGATGAAAGGGGCGACGACCAAGGACAAGCGGAAATACCGCAAGGTCCGCTGGGAGCGATTGCGCGCCCATGTCGTCCTGTCACAGCTCCTGCGCAAGATCGAGTTCACCGAGACAATCAAACGGCGGATGATCGACCAGATCAAGGACAAGGTCGAAGCCGTGATGCGCTTCCAGCGCCAGATTGCCTATATCGAGCGGCAGCTGACCCTGAAGACGCGGCGGCCGAAGCTGAAGGAAGACGAACGCAAGAACCTCGGCAAGCAGCAGAGGGACCTGAAGGGCCAGGTCAAGACGATGGCGGACGAGCTCGAGGAAACGCCCGAGCAGCTGCTGCGGACCATTGAGACGATCTCCCGCGGCGAGGCGCAGGCCGAACAGGCGAAGAAGGAACTCGTCGAGGCGAACCTCCGCCTGGTCGTGTCGATCGCGAAGAAGTACACCAACCGCGGCCTGCAGTTCCTCGACCTCATTCAGGAAGGCAACATCGGCCTGATGAAGGCGGTGGACAAGTTCGAGTATCGACGCGGCTACAAGTTCTCGACCTACGCGACGTGGTGGATCCGCCAGGCCATCACCCGCGCCATCGCCGACCAGGCGCGGACGATCCGCATCCCGGTCCACATGATCGAGACGATCAACAAGCTGAT
>JANPCT010000851.1:0-2586 GCA_031431095.1 Acidobacteriota bacterium
GCCGGCCACAACCACCGCGCGGCAGATCACCTACAGCGCCAACATCGAGGTCGATCATCAGGCCCTGCGCGCCCAGGTCTTCAACGAGGGCTGGCGCATCATGAAGAATCGCTTCTACGACGCGAAGATGCACGGCGCCGACTGGAACGCCGCGTGGGAAACCTACGGTGCGCTCCTCGGTCATGTGGTGGACGAGGAAGAGCTGCACACCGTCATGATGATGATGATCGGTCAGCTCAACGCCTCGCACACCGGTGTGAGCGGCGGACCGAGCCCGGTTGCCCGCACCCAGCAGACGCGCCACCCGGGTTTCACACTCGTGGACGATCCGGCGGGGTTCTACAAAGTTGGCCACGTGTTCAAGGACGGGCCGGCGGATCGCGACTATCTCAAGATCAAGGAAGGGCACTTCATCGTCGGCGTAGACGATCACGACCTCAAGAGCGGCGACAACTACTGGCGTTTCTTCACCCTGGCGCCCGGGACCAAGTTCCACTTCCGGGTGAACGACAAGCCCTCGAAGGAGGGCGCCTGGGACGTGACCATCACGCCGATCGACAACACGGCGTTCGGCAACCTGCAGTACGCGAAGTGGGTGTCGGACCGCCGCGACATGGTCGCCAAGGCGAGCAACGGCGACATCGGCTATCTGCACATCCGGGCGATGGACGCCCCATCGCTGCGGCAGTTTCAGCTCGATCTAGCGGCCAACCGCACGAGGAAGGCATTGGTCATCGATCAGCGCTTCAACGGCGGTGGCGGCATCGACCAGGAGTTGCTCGGCATTCTCGCGGGACGGCGCTACCAATACACGTTGAACCGCGATGCCGGCGTCGAAATGGCACGGCCGCAGAATTTCTACGGCCCGATGGTGGTGATGCAGAACGAGCGGTCGGCCTCCGACGCCGAGATGTTCCCCGCCGGCTTCAAGGCTCTCGGGCTCGGCAAGGTCGTCGGCGTGCCGACGATGGGTGCGGTGATCGGGACCGGATCCTACACCCTGCTCGACGGATCGGCGATCCGCACGCCGGGCAGCGGCGTCTGGACATCGACCGGGCAGAACATGGAGAACTACGGGGTCCCGCCCGACGTGTACGTGGACAACACGCCGGGGGACTTCCTCAAAGGACGCGACGCACAGATCGAAAAGGCCGTCGAAGTCCTGAAGGCGGAGATGGGGAAGAAGCCGGCGACCTCGCCGATTCAAAGATAGAGCAGGGTTTAGGGTTTAGGCTTTGGGCTTTGGGCTTTGGGCGGTAGAGAGAGTGAATTCCGCCTGAAGGCGGAAACTACGGAGCCCCTTGGTGGGAGTTCCTGGAGTTGGAGTTCTTGGAGTTGGAGTTCCTGTAGTTGAAGTTCTTGGAGTTGGAGTTCCTGTAGTTGGAGTTCCTGTAGTTTCCGCCTTCAGGCGGAAAGTCCGAGGGCGGCCTAAAGCCCAAAGCCTGCTACTGGTGCTGCGACTTGAGGTGCTCGCGCAGCAGGTCGCGGCCGAAGTCGCCGTCGAAGTCGCGCCAGACCGAGTGAATGTGGTTGCCGTCGTTCTGGGTGTTGTCGTATTCGACCAGGAACGTCGGACCCTGGATGCGGTAGTAATGCTTCCTGCCCTTGGCGGTTTCACCCGCCCAGGCGAATGCGACGTTGTCGAGGCCGGCCTTGCGCAGCCGCGCCATCCGCTCGGCGGCGATGTCAGGCGCCATCAGTCCGGTGTAGACGTCGATCAACGCCATCAGCCGGTCGCGCTGCGGCTTGGTCAGCGCGCTGGCCTTGACGCCAGTGGGCGTCAACGGATCCACCTTCGGCTGGATCATCGTCAGGATGTCGGCCGGTGCTTCCGCGATGACCACCGCCGTCGTTCGCTGCGCCTCGTCGAGTGAGTCGAGGAGGGCGCGCGCGGCGTCCTCCTCCGGGCCGAGGACGCGCGTGCCGGTCATCGGTCCTTCACGCACCTCGGCGGGATTCGATCCGAAGAACGCCGGGGAGCTCGACGTCGCGCTGCCGCCGACGACATCGAAGCGCACCGAGATGTGGTGCCCTTCGAAGCGCCAGCCCCAGGCCGACTTGTCGCCAGGCGTTCCGAAGACCGAGACCCGGTACATCTCGTGGTCGCGCGGGAAGCGGACGCCCTTCTCGATCGCGAGCAGCACTTTCTCGAGCTCCATGATGGAGGTCGCCGTCATGTGCCCACGCGCGCTGAGTCCGGTCTTGAGGAGCTCGTGCGCCAGCGCGCGCTGCGGCTCGGTCATGTCCTTGAAGGTCAGGCCGTTCCTCGGGAACATTTCATTCGGGATGAAGTGCCACTTCAGCCGCTCTTCCGAGTCGAACGCGAAGACCGCCTTCTGGCGCTGCTCGGGGGTGAGCGCGGTGAGCCACTTGCCCGCGGCGCCCGCCATCGCGGCAGCGGATCGCTGCGAGGCGACGGTGAGGCCGCCGATACCGAGCAGGACCACGGCCACGGCGAGGAGTAAGCGTTTCATACGGGGCATCCTATCAAATAGGTGAGGCGGCCGCGCCCTTTCGCGATCGGAATCTGACCGGTCTCCCAGGCCATCGGCTCAGACCCCTCGCACAATTGCCGCAATTCGTCGC
>JANPCT010000852.1:0-2821 GCA_031431095.1 Acidobacteriota bacterium
GGCGTCGGCGTCGGCGTCGGGGTCGGCGTCGGCGTCGGCACGGGCGTCGGCGTCGGCGTCGGCACGGGCGGAGGTGCGGGGGTCGGCGTCGGAACCGGAGGCGGGGCCGGCGCGGGCGTCGGAACTGGCGCCGGCGTCGGAGCCGGTGCCGGAACAGGGGCCGGCGCAGGCGGCGTCTGTGGCGCGCTCAATTGGCGGAGCACCACGATTTGCGGACCGATCGTCAGCGTCACCACTCGCTCCAGGCTGGGGTTGGCGCCGGCGGTGACGATGACCACACCACTCCCGGTTCCGGAAGCCGGCGCGAACGTGACCCACGAGGCGTCCGCGGCTGCGGTCCAGGCGCAAGCCGGGTGCGTGCGAACGTCAACGCTCGCCCGCTCGCCATTGGCGGCCAGCGCAGCCGAGGGCGCCGACACGCTGTACTCGCACGGCGCGCCGTTCTGCCCCACGTCGACGCGCAGGTCCCCGACGACAATCGCTCCTCGTCGGGTCTCCGGCTCTGCGTTGGCCGCCACCCGGTAGGCGACCGATCCATCACCTTGCCCGTCCTTTGCCGAGGTGATTTCTATCCAGGGCGCTTGGGCGGAGGACGACCACGCGCATTCGCGGGACGCCCCGATCGAGATTGACCCGGTGCCGCCAGCCGGCGGGAAGGCCGCCGGCGTCCCACTGATCGAGAGCTGGCAGCGCGTGGCAGAGGGCCCGGCCACGCTCGTGACGCCGGAGCTGCCACATCCATATGCGGCGGTGGCCGCGCACGCGGCAGCAAGCAGCAGAGCTCGAGATTCGCACTTCACGGAGAGCTGCTATACAAGGTGCGGACCAGCGACAATGGGGAGGATGATGAAGGCGGCGGCTCTTATTGCGATCGCATTCGCCCTGATCGGCAGCGCACGGCTCACTCGTGACGAGCCGGGTTCCACTTGTAGCGCCAGGTCGGGTGTCGGCGTGCGCTGGTTGAGCGTGGCTGCCGCACCGGAGCTTGCCGCAATCGATCGGTGGTGCCATGGCGTAGGTGCTCCGGCACTCGTGGCCGCGGGAGCCCGTCAGCCAGCCGTGCAACCAGGGCCGCCGGTGATTGTGTCGTGGAACACGCACGTCGGCGCCGGGGACATCGATCGGCTCGTTGACGATTTGCGGCGCGGCACGTTGACCGGCGGCGCGCCAGTGAGCTCGTTCGTCTTGCTCCTGCAGGAGGTCTACCGCGCCGGTATCGACGTGCCGGCCGCCGCGGCTGGAGCAGCCTGGGCATCAGCGCAGCGCCATCGGAATCCGCAAGGCGGCCGCGACGACCTCGCCGTGACGGCACGACGTCTTGGCCTCGGGGCCTTTTACGCGCCGTCGATGCGCAACGGCGCGCCGGACGTGAACGAGGATCGCGGCAACGCCATCCTCTCGACCATGCCACTGTCGGATCTCACCGCCATCGAACTTCCGCTGGAGCGCCAGCGGCGTGTTGCGCTCCAGGCCACGATCACGGTGACGGTGCCCGGGCACCCGCCAATGCCCATGCGCCTCGTCTGCACGCATTTCACGAACATGGTCATGCACCATCTCTGGGTGCTGTCCCAGTCAGGACGGCTGCGCCAGGCCCGCGCGCTTTCCACCGTGCTGCCCGCCGAAGGCGCACTCGTCCTCGGCGGTGACTTCAACGCGTGGTTCGGTTATCGCGACGCCGCCTACAAGGAACTGCACGCAAAAGTACCTGCCCCATCGTCAGACGACCGGCGCGCGACGTTCGGACCGATGCGGCTCGATCACGTCCTTACACGGCTGCCGCAGGCGTGGCGCGCGAGTGTGCGCCGCGCCGACAGCCGGTATGGATCCGATCACTACCCGCTCATCACCACAATACAGCCGCCGTCGTAGGCCTCTGATACGATTCCTGCCGGATGTCCCCCCAGCGGCGATTGTTCACGGTCGTCGCGCTGGCGCTGTTGCTTGCGCCACTGATCGCTTCCGCACCGCTCTTCGATCCTGATGAAGGGCTGCATGCGGCGATCGCGCAGGAAATGGTCCAGCGCGGCGATTACGTGACACCCACGTTCCGCGGCGAGCCTTTCCTCGACAAGCCAATCCTGTTCTTCTGGGCGGAGGCGGCATCGCTCCGCCTGTTCGGGCACCACGAAGCCGCTGTCAGGATTCCGCCGCTGCTGTTCGGGCTCGCGGGGATGATCGCCGTCGCATTCCTCGGGCGCGCACTGTGCGGCGAGTCCGCCGGCCTCACCGCGGGCATCGTTTACGGGACGATGCTGCTGCCGATGGGGGTGAGCGAGGTGGCGGTGCACGACGTCGGGCTCGTGCCGTTTCTCTGCGTGGCCGCGCTCTGCGTCGTGCGCGCGTCGGAACTGCGCGCGGCATCCTCGTCCGCCCGGGCGCTTCTCGGGTGGGGCGGCCTCGCCGGTGTGGCGCTCGGGCTGTCAATCCTGACCAAGGGACTCGTCGGCATCGTGTTCACTGTCATCTTCGGGCTGTGCATTGTGGCGCGGCAGCCGGCCGCCGTGCTCAGAGTCGGTATCGTCCTCACTATTGCGGTTGTCGTTGCGCTTGCGGTCGCGGCGCCGTGGTACCTCGCGATGGAGCATGCGCACCCGGGATACCTGCATTACTACTTCGTCGAGCGGCACCTGCAGGGCTACCTGACCGCGACGCAGCGTCATGCCGGCCGCCCGTTCTGGTACTACCTGCCGATCGTCGCCGGGGGCGCGTTGCCGTGGACCGGCTATCTCGCCGGCGCCGCCGTGGCGGCCCGTGGTCATTCGCTGCGGCTCGTGCTGTGGGGCTGGTTGGCGACCGGTCTGGTGTTCCTCAGCCTCGG
>JANPCT010000853.1:0-4738 GCA_031431095.1 Acidobacteriota bacterium
GCGCGACGCGCCGGCGCAATTCGAGATCATCCACGTCGCCCCGCTCACCGCCGCCGAGATCCGCGCCACTCTTCCGTGCGCGCATGGCGACGACCATGTCCGCGGCATCGACGACCCTGACGACGAAGTCGAGCAGCAGCGTGACGAGATGGCCGCCCTGATACAGGTGCTGGCGGACGGCCGTCCTTCGTACGCTCGCGCCATCGCCGAGACTGCCGCGGGCATGTCCCTTCGCGGCGGGGCGGATCCCGTCGGGGCGCTCGCATCGCTGCTGTCGCCGGGCGGACAGCTCGCCCAGAGCTGCCGCTTCTGTTACGAGCTGCGGCTGCACCGGGCGCGCGGATACGGCGCGCTCAAGGCGATTCTCGACGTGCTGGCCCAGGAAGAGCCGTTGACGCTGACGGAGATCGCCCAGCGCCTGCACCGGACGCCGGGATCCACGAAGGACTATCTGTCGTGGCTCGAAGACGTCGATCTGATCGTCTCGCGCCAAAAACGCTACAGCTACGCCGACCCGATGCTGCGGCTGTGGGTCCGCCTGCATTGCCGCGCCGTTCCCCCGGGCGACGACGACGTCGCGCGCGAGCTTCACGCTTACGTCCAGGCCCGCTTGCCGCTCGCGCCCGCCGCGGTCGCCGTCCCGGCCGGCCAGCCGCCACTCGTCGAACGCGACAAGAGCTGGGGGATCATCGAAATCGACTGAACGGCCGTGGCGCTCGCCGCTCGGGGCTACTCCATTTTTTCGAGTGCGGCCTTCGCGGCCGCCTGTGCGGCTTCTTTCTTGCTGCGGCCTTCAGCTTCGGCGACGGCTTGTCCCTCGACCACCACTTGCACGACGAAACTCTTGCGGTGGTCGGGACCGACCTCGCCGGTCAGGCGGTAGACCGGCAGGCCGCGCCCCCCCGATTGGAGGTACTCCTGCAGCGCCGACTTCCAGTCCTCGGTGAAGCTGGCGGCGGCGCCGGTGCGCCTGGCCTCCTCGATGAGCGCGGCGAACTCGCGGGCAATGAACTTCTCGGCCGGCTCGATGCCGCCGTCGAGGTAGACCGCGGCGATCAGCGCCTCGTAGCAGTCCGCGATAATGGCGTGCTTGCGGCGGCCGCCGGTCTTTTCCTCGCCGCGGCCGAGAATCAGGAACTCGCCGAGCCCGAGCTGCTCGCCGAGGCGCGCCAGCGCGGCGGCGGAGACGAGCGACGCCTTCAGCTTCGACTTCTGCCCCTCGTTGTGTTGCGGAAACTCCCGGAACAACAGGGCGGCGATGACGAATCCGAGCACCGAGTCCCCGAGGAACTCCATCGATTCGTTGTCGAAGACGCCGCCGCTGGCGTCCTCGTGGACCCGCGAGCGATGCGTCAGCGCGTGCTCGAGCAGGCCGCGATCCTTGAACCGGTAGTTCATGCGCCGCTCGAGCGGCTCCAGCTCCGATCCGAACGGCACCACGCGCCCCCCCTCGACGACGTCGCGGTGGCTCTCGATGATCCGCAGCGCCAGCTCGGCATCGTCCGGGTTCACCGCGACGCGGCGCTCCCACGACTGGTCGTTCAACGCGAGAGGGAACGCCGTCCGCGAGTTGTCGCTGAGCACCACGCAATGGATGCCGTGCGTTTCGAGAAGGCCGCGAATCACGTTGGCCTCGATCTCGTGCGGGGTATGGAAAATGACGGTGAGTTCGCCGCTCATGACGCGCCCGGGGTCAAACCGCCACCCGCCGATCGACGACGACGGGCTCCTCGATTTTGATCAGGATCATCGTCATGTCGTCGTGCTGATCGGCGCCGCCGACGAAGGCCTCGATCTCCCTGAGGATGCGCTCGCGCAGATCGGGGGTGTCGAGGTGGCCGTGTTCGCTGATCAGCCGGCCGAGCCGGCCGTCACCGAAGAGATCGCTCTCGCTGTCCATGGCCTCGGTGATGCCGTCGGTATAGAGCACGAGGACGTCGCCTTTGTGCAACTCGAGGCGATCCTCTTCGAGCAGCTCGGCGAACTTTTCCATCGCACCGGGGATGCGCAAGCCCACCACGATGCCACTGGGCGCGAGCACCTGGGCCTCCGATCCGGCCATGTCGCCACGCAGGTAGACCATCGGTGTGTGACCGGCGCGGGCGAAGGTCATCACCCCCTTCGAGAGATCGAGCACGCCGTAGGTCATCGTGATGAAGCTGCGCGTGTCGAGGTTATCGGAGATGATCCGGTTCACTTCCATCAGCAGCTGGCGGGGCGACTTGTAGATCTGGCTGAGCGACAGCATCAGACCTTTGAGCTCCGCCATGTAGAGCGCGGCTGACGTTCCCTTGCCCGAGACGTCGGCAATCAGCACACCCAGCTGCCGATCGCCGACATGGAAGAAATCATAATAGTCGCCGCCGACTTCACGGGCGGGGACGCAGAGCGCCGTCATGCTGATGCCGGGGAAATCCAGGGGGCCGCGCGGCAGGAGCGACATCTGGATCTGGCGGGCGATGCGCAGCTCTTCTTCCAGTCGCTTCTTCTCGGCCGCCGTGAGCAGCAGGTTCTCGATGCTGCCGGTCATCTGATTGAACGACTCCGCCAGCTCGCCGAGCTGATCCTTCGATTCGATGTTGATGCGGTGGGTGAAGTCCCCCTGCCGCACGCGCTCGGTGCCCATGAAGAGCTCGTGCACGGAGCTGGTGATCGACCGCGCCAGCGCGAGGCCCATGATCAGCGCCGCCGCCTCGATGACGAGGAACATCAGCCCGATCAGGATTAGCACCCACAGCAGCGCGTCCGACAGCTTCATGTTGCCGGTGCCGACGACCAGGGAGACGGCGCTCGACAGGTGCCGGTACAACTCACCCACGCGGTAGGTGAGGACGACGGTGTCGCGATGCGGACTGCGGAGGCGGCTGGTCCAGTCCTCCACTTCGACTTGGGCCAGGCTGCGCTCGAACAACACGGAGCGGCTGGTCTGTTGCGCGCCCTCGCCGCCGGAACGCGCGGCGCTGGCGTTCACGACACGCGAGTCGAACACGGTCTCGAGGCGCACGCCGCTCGTCTCGTGCAGCCGGTGTGTCATCTGCGCGTCGAGCGGGATGTCGACGACCACGGCGCCACCCGAGGCACCGCCGACCTTCGCCACCGCACGGATCACGAGCTCCTCTTCGCCGGGCGACTCCTTCACTGGAACGCCGAAGGAGCCGGCGAACGAATCCTCTTTGGTCAGCCACGGCGGCAGTGCTTCGGGCACGGGCATGCGCGGCCACGAGCCCACGGTCTCCCGCGTGCCATCCGGCGCGAGATACGCGAGCGAGATCGCGGGATACATGGACGTGCGGATGCGGTGCAGGCGCTGGATCGTCTCGACGGCCGCGTCCGGGTCACGGCCGATCTCGGTGGCCGCGGCCTGGGCGCTCTCGCGCGCGTTCTCGACGATGGTGTCGTAGCCGTCCTTGAACAAGTAGGCGCTCACGTTCATGAACAGCAGGGTGCCGGCGAACAGGAAGAACACCAGGATCAGCAGCGATGGAATGACGCCGATGAAGATGTAGGACAGGATCAGCTTGCGGCGTACGCGCCACAGCAGCCGGCGCGAGATCTGGATGAACAGCCGCCACGTGAAGACACCCACGGCGATGGCGAGGCCGATGGTTGCCAGCGTGTTGAACGTGCGGACGGTTTCGGGGACCTGCCCCGCGATGCGCCAGACCGCGATGACGCCCTTGAGTCCTGCCGTCACGAGGAACAGGCGGCCTGGCCACGTGTGGAGGAGCAGGCGGCGCGCCGTCGGCTGCGGTGCCGCGGCAGGCGCCGGCGGGAGACGACGCGCCATGTGCGATTATTAGACCATGAAACTTCCGCCGGGCGCGCGCTTCTCCACCGTCTGCATCCACGCCGGGCAGACTCCGGATCCGGGAACCGGGGCCATCATCACGCCGATTTTTCAGACCTCGACGTACGTGCAGGAGGAGCTCGGCAAGCACAAGGGATTCGAATACGCGCGCACCCAGAACCCGACCCGCAGCGCGCTCGAAGCCAACATCGCCGCGATCGAGGGCGGCAAGGCGGCCTTCGCATTTGCGTCCGGCATGGCCGCCATCGACGCCATCACGACGTTGCTCAAGGCCGGGGACCACGCCGTCGTCACCGACAACACCTATGGCGGGACGTTTCGTCTTTTCGACAAGGTGTTGACGCGCTACTCGCTGGAGTTCAGCTACGTCGATACCTCGCGCCCGGAAGCCGTCGAGGCGGCCATGCGGCCGAGTACCCGCATGCTCTTCGTGGAGACGCCGACGAACCCGGTCCTGCGACTCTCCGACATCGCCAGGATGGCGGGGATCGCGCATGCGCACGACGCCCGCCTGGTGGTCGACAACACCTTCGCCAGCCCGGTGCTGCAGCAGCCGCTCGCGCTCGGCGCCGATCTGGTGACGCACAGCACCACCAAGTACCTGAACGGCCACAGTGACAGCATCGGCGGCGTGGTCATCGCGAAGCGCGACGACGACATCGAGTGGCTGAAGTTCATCCAGAACGCCGCCGGCGCGATCCTCAGCCCGTTCGACTCGTGGCTGGTGCTGCGCGGCACGAAGACGTTGACGCTCCGGATGGCCCAGCACAACGCCAACGGCCTGGCGCTCGCGGAGTTCCTGCAGGGCCACCCGAAAGTGTCGCAGGTGATCTACCCCGGCCTGGCCAGCCATCCGCAGCACGATCTCGCGAAGCGCCAGATGCGCGGATTCGGCGGCATGGTGTCGTTCGACGTCGGATATATATATAT
>JANPCT010000854.1:0-2674 GCA_031431095.1 Acidobacteriota bacterium
CCCGTCGCCGAGCGCTGCGCCGACGGCAGCAGCCCGATCTGTTCGTAGTAGCGGATTGCAGGTGCGGTCACTCCGGCGCGTCGCGCCAGTTCCCCGATGAGCAGTCCAGCCATCCTGCTCCATTAGTACACCTTCAAGCCGACCTGAAGGTCAAGGTCTTGACCTTCAGGTCACCTTGAACGCTTACCCTGAGATCCGGTGAGCGGATAGGCCGCTCGTCTCAGTCGAGAGGACAACGATGAAGGCACGAGTTCTTGGTCTGGCGGCGATGCTGATGGGATTGTTTACGAGCGGCGCGACAGCGGCGGCGAAGGTCGCGTCCACCGGATGCTGCCCGTTCTGTAAGTGAGACGTCGGGACGGCGGGCGGGGCTCCAACCTTGCCTGCCGTTTTTGGTATCGCTACGGCGTTACGAGCAATGTTGGATCGTCACGTTCGCTGGCACCCGATACTCCCCCGGTCTGCGTCTGACGTTGACACCGGACGGCACGAGCGTTACCTCCAGCACGTCCAGGAGCACGTCCAACCTGTGGTTGATGGATGGGCTCAACGGAGCCACGCGGCGGTAGCGAAGTCGTTTCGCTGGCCTGCTGCGCGTCGGCACGAGACAAGGCGAGCGCTATCCCGTCACGGCCAGAAGATGCGAGCGGGTCCGGAAGAACAGCGTTCCTTCAGAGATGGCCGGCGTAGCCAGGCAGGATGCCCCAAGACTGTTGCGCGCGAGCACCTCGAACGTTTGACCTGCGCGCGCGACGATGACCTCCCCTTCCTCACCCGTGCAGTAGATCAGGCATACGCGAACGGTGCGGGTACTCAACCGCCCAGAGTTGAGCGTCGGGGCTGGCGGGGTCATTCATCGCCCTCTAAAGCATCCTGAACTCTTTGGGAACGTGCTCTCTCAATCGGGGGCGTTCCGGATGCGCCTTACCGGCAGCCCGGAGCCCAATTCTTTGTCGCAGATGTACCTGAAGCAGAACCGCGTCTCGGTTCGCTTCTATCTGGATTCAGGCCTCTATGAGCCTGTGCCGGGTGCCAGGCTTCCGCTCGACGAGATGGTGCTCGACGAGACCAACACCGCTGGGAACCGTCACTTCCGCGACGTCCTGATTGCGAAAGGTTACGACGTCACGTTTCGCGAAACCGGAGGCGCTCACGAGTCTCTCCACTGGCGCGCGACGTTGGCCGATGGCCTGATGACATTACTGAAGCCGATGCCCTGAAGACTGAGCAACCGGAAAGATAGCTAACCCAGTTAACAGGCCCCCTGCGTCAGCATAGTTGTCGGCTTGCTATTGAGCCATGAACCCGTGGGGCGAGAAGCGACGACGACGTGACTAGGCCATTCGCACTGGCGTACAAACGGAGTTGGTCGACTGACGCGCGCGCGAGCGCCGTACGCGATGAGCGGATCAAACTCGTGCCGTCCGCCCAGGCCGGAAGGATGGATGCGATCGTAGCGACGAGTCCAACCGCGACGCCAGGTTCGCCGCCATTCGCGACGGCCGCGGGCTCCTGGTACCATGGCGCACTGTGATCGATGTCCTCGCCGTCGACTCTCTGCCGGCAGTCGTTCACGCCGGCGTGACCACGCTCTTCACCCTGCATCCGCTGCCAGCCGTACGTGACCGGGACGCGTTCTTCGCGGAAGTCGGCCCGCGCATCCGCGCTCTGGCCCGCGGCGGGCACGCGCACATCGACAGGACTCTCATCGAGCGTCTCCCCAAGCTCGAGATCGTTGCCAGCCTCGGCGTGGGCTACGACGGGATCGACCTCGTCGCCGCAGCGGAACGCGGCGTGATCGTCACGAACACGCCCGATGTCCTGACCGAGGAGGTGGCGGACACAGCGCTGGGCCTGCTGCTGATGACCGTACGCGGGCTGTCGGCCGCAGAACGGTACCTGCGCGACGGCCGTTGGCCGGTCGAAGGTCCCTATCCCCTCTCGCCCTCGCTTCGCGATCGCGCCGTTGGTATCGTGGGACTCGGCCGCATCGGCATCGCGATCGCCCGCCGCCTTGATGCCATGAAGGTCGGGGTCGTATACCATTCACGGCGCCCACGCGCGGATGCGCCGTATCGCCGCTACGACGACCTGCGGGCGATGGCCGCCGATGTCGACATCCTGCTGGTCATCGTGCCGGCGACCGCCGCCACCAGGCATCTGATCGATGCCAAGGTCCTCGAAGCGCTGGGCCCGGACGGCATCCTCATCAACGTCGGACGCGGATCGGTGGTCGACGAAGCTGCGCTCGTGTCCGCCTTGAAGGACGGCACCATTCGTTCTGCCGGCCTGGATGTCTTTGAGAACGAGCCACACGTACCCGCGGAACTACTCGCGTTGCCCAATGCGGTTCTCCTGCCGCATGTCGGCTCGGCTTCGGTGTTCACGCGCAACGCGATGGGAAAGCTTGTCGTCGACAACCTCAAGAGCTGGTTTCGAGATGGCAAGCCCCTGACGCCGGTGCCGGAAACCCCCTGGCCGCCGCGGCCGACAAATGCGTGATGACCGACAGGGAATAGACGAAGTCGAAGTGATTGCCGGCGATTCACTCAGAACCCAGCCTTCAGCAGATCCCGCCAGGTGATGAACGCCATTGGACGACGATGCCATCGTCGTCGTCGGATCAAGACGACGCGATCGGTCCTGACGCGATCGGTCCTTCGATGCGCCAACG
>JANPCT010000855.1:0-11146 GCA_031431095.1 Acidobacteriota bacterium
GTGCAGATCGGCGTCGAGCAGAACCATCGAAACGGTGGTGCCCTCCGTGGCCAGCATGTCGGTTTCGCGCAGCACGCCGCTGACGAGGCCGGCGATCGCCCCAACTGCCGCCGCTGGGTCGTCGCCGTGCGGCTCCAGCAGGACAAGGGTGACGAAGTTCTGCGAACGAAGCGCACGTTTGAGCTCGTTGGTGAGAACGAAATCGAACGTTTCGGTATTGAGGACGTTCTTCACGACGCTCTGTCCAGATCCGCGTCCTTGATTTTGTAAAGGAGCGCCTTGTAGCTGATGCCCAGGATCTCCGCCGCCTCGCGGCGATTCCAGCGGGTTTGCTGGAGGGTGCGGTAGATCAGTTCTCGTTCGGCCACACGCGCGGCCGACCGCCCGATGTCTTTGAGCGAGCCGGTGAGGACCTGCACCTCGGGAACCGGAAGTGCTGGTGTCGGCGGCGCAGGCGCTGGAGCGGGCGCCGCAATCGCGGGCGCGTACCCGGCCGCGCCGCTGCCCTGGAGCGCGGGGATCGGCCCCACGCGGAGATAGCGTCCCGCAATCGAATCGGCCAGTTCACGGCGAATCGCCGTATCGGTGCCGAGGATGACCATTCGCTTCACCAGATTTTCGAGCTCGCGGACGTTGCCGGGCCACTCGTACTCGGCAAAGAGGCGCATCGTGTCGGTGGCGAGCGCCAGCGGCGGCTTGTTGTAGTGCTCTGAATACCGCGTCAGGAAATACTGGGTGAGCGGCTTGATCTCGTCGCGCCGTTGACGCAGCGGCGGCAACGTGATGCAAACGACGTTGAGGCGGAAGAAGAGGTCTTCGCGGAATTGACCGTCCTGGACGGCCGATTCGAGATCGCGGTTGGTGGCCGCCACGACGCGCACGTCCACGGTGACATCCTGCCGGCCGCCCAGACGCGCGAAGACGCCGTCCTGCAGGACCTGCAGGAGCTTCGACTGCAGCGGGGCCGCCATCTCGCTGATTTCATCGAGGAACATCGTCCCCTGATTGGCGAACTCGAACTTGCCGGGCTTGTGCTGGATCGCGCCGGTGAACGCGCCACGCTCGAACCCGAACAGTTCAGACTCGAGCAGTTCAGAAGGCAGGGCGGCGCAATTGACCTTGACAAACGTGCGCTTGCGCCGCGGAGAGGCGACATGTATGCCGCGTGCGACCAATTCCTTCCCGGTTCCGCTCTCGCCGCGGACGAGCACGGTCACGTCGGTGTCAGCGACGCGGTCCATCATCGCGCGCACTTCCAGCATCTGGTCGCTGGTGCCGAGGAGCTCTCCATAGCACTGACTCGACGGCTGTGCGCGATTTTCGACGGCCGGAGACGGACTCACCTGACGCAGGTCGGACAAGCGCGGTTCGATAGGCCACGGCACGTGCTCCAGGTCAGCAAGGCCAGTGCCACGTCAGTAAAACTTTCCAATTATTAGGGAATGTCCCGGACTCGGACATGATAACGCCGGGATGGGAATCGCGTGACCGTCGGCAGAACGGTAGGGCGCTACTTGTTGTGTGCACGCGGAGGGCATTAAACCCTCGTGATGCCGCATTCCTTGATTTTGTTGAGCAGCGTCTTATAGCTCACGCCCAGAATCTGCGCGGCCTTGCGACGATTCCAGTGCACCTGCCGCAGGGTGTGCTCGATCGCCGCGCGTTCCGCCTTCATCGACGCGGCTTTCGCCACCGATGCAAGGGGGGAGCCGCCGCCGCTATTTGCCGCGGGTTCTTCTTGCGCGGGACCGTCCGCCCCGGGAGCGCTCGCGGGAGGCACCGGTGGTGGGGCATAGGCGAGGGGCGGCATAGCGTAGCCGACGCCCACCGGCATCGCGAGGGCAGCGACCGCCGCCGCGACTGCGGGAGCGGCTGCCGCGCGTTGCATGTTCCGCTCGATTTCCCTAATGACGAGCTGCTCGTCCTGGAGGATGACGACCCGTTTGATCATGTTCTCGAGCTCGCGGATGTTGCCCGGCCATTCATACTGCATGAAGAGGAGACGAAGGGGCTCGGTCAGTTGCCGGGCCGGACGGTTGTACTTGCGGGCGTACCGCGCGATGAAGAAGTCAATCAGCGTCGGAATCTCGTCCGGCCGCTCGCGCAGAGGCGGGACGGTCAGTTCGATGACCTTGAGCCGGTAGTAAAGGTCCTCGCGGAAATCGCCGCTCAGCATCATCTTCTCGAGATCGCGGTTGGTCGCCGCGACGATGCGGACGTCAACTTGCACCCGTTTATTGCTGCCGAGCTTGGTGAATTCGGCATCTTGCAGGACGTGCAGCAGCTTGGCCTGCAGCGCCGGTTTCATTTCGCCGATTTCATCGAGCATCAGAGTGCCGGTGTCGGCCTGCTCGAACTTGCCGATCCGCGTCGTTGCCGCGCCGGTGAAGGCGCCGCGCTCATGCCCGAACAGTTCGCTTTCGAGCAACTCGGCCGGGAGCGCCGCGCAATTCACCTTGACGAACGGGCGATTCCGACGTGTCGAGCGCTGATGGATGGCGCGAGACACCAGTTCCTTTCCGACGCCGCTCTCTCCACGGATCAGCACGCCGACGTCGCTGTCCGCCACCTGTTCGATCACCGTGGCGATGCCGCGCATTTTTTCGCTGTTGCCCCAGACCGCGCGGTCCTCATCGTCGGAGAGCTGCTGTCGAAGTTCGCTCAACTCCGAGACCAGTCGATTCTTCTCGATGGCGTTCTTGATCGCGACGTCGAGCGCGATCTCGCCGAGTCCCTCGGGATCATCCGGTTTGACGACGTAATCGGCGGCGCCGAGCCTGACGGCCTCGACGATTGTGGATGCCTGGTTGCGGCCCGACAACATGATGACCTGCGCCTCAGGGCGCGACGCCTTCAACGCACGTAGAGTGGCCATGCCATCGAGTCCGGGCATCATGACGTCCAGCAGCACCACGTCCGGCGCCTCGGCCTGTTTCATTGACGCCAGAAGCTCGTCTCCCCTGGTGTAACACCTGGCTTCGTATCCGCGCAGCGAAAGGAATGTTCTCAAATACTGTGCAAAACCGGCATCATCATCCACGATAGCGACGTAAGGTTTCTTCATCTTGTATTGATTAGCTACAGAAAAACGCGATGTGGGCAGTTGATTGCCCACGCCATTCAAGAGTCGTACCTCAACAGAGCGCTAGTCCGATCAGCCTGAGGTAAAGATGGGTAGAAGTATGCCTCTTTTTGTGGCACTGCGTTTGATACTCATTTCGACGTGAGATCGAACGACAGGCGGATGTATTTGGCTTTGGGTTTTCTGGTCCTGGCGGGGTTTGCCGTGGTCGCCGCGCGCGTCAACGCTGCGACGACACCCACCGAAGGCCCGGCGGCGACCGCGAATACTCCCGTGGCGGTGCAGCAGCTCCGGCTGACGATGCCGGGTTTACGCGACGAGGCGGCGATGGTAATCGTCGGCACGGCGTTGATTGGGCTCGCCGCTGCAGTAAAACGCGCCGCATAAGCTCTTTTTCGAGCGTTCCCCGGCGTGCCTGCGGCGTATCGACCGTAATCGCAGCCGGGGGCTTCGGAAGCTGTAACTCCCCCCCCGAGTCCTTCGCTTCAAGATACCCGGCCTCGTTAGCGCCGCGGTACCCCCCTTGCTCTATCGCGAGAATGTTCCGCATTTTTGGGCTTTTGACGACGTTTTGTGTGATCGCGTCCCCAGTTTTCGCCGCAGTGCGGACGGTTCGCGCGGGCGACAATCTTCAAGCCGTCTTGAATGTCGCCCTGCCAGGTGACGAAATTCTACTTTCCGCGGACACCACCTTTGCGGGAAATTTTGTGCTGCCGGTAACCACCGGCAATTCCGTCATCACCATCCGGACGGATCTGCCAGACGCCTCCCTTCCCGGCCCGAGCCAGCGAGTGAGCCCCGCGGCCGCCGCACACTTTGCCCGGATCGTGTCGCCGAATACCGCCGCTGCGCTCCGCACCGCGCCGGGTGCACACCACTGGCGTATTCTCTGTGTCCGATTCTCCGCGAACAAGGAAGGGTACGGCGACGTCGTCCAACTCGGCGACGGATCGGGCGCGCAGTCGACGCTGGCGCAAGTGCCCTACGACCTCGTATTCGATCGCGTCTACATCCAGGGCCATCCGCTCTACGGTCAGAAGCGGGGCATCGCCCTTAACGCTCGCACGGTCACGATCCGCAACTCCTACATCGAGGATATCAAGTCGGCCGGCGCGGATGCGCAGGCGATCGGCGGATGGAATGGTCCAGGACCGTTCTCCATCGAGAACAATTATCTCGAGGCATCCGGCGAGATCTTCCTCCTTGGCGGCGCAGACCCCACGATCGTCAACCTGGTCAGCGAAGACGTCTCAATCCGCTACAACCACATGTCGCGCCCGATGGCGTGGCGTGACCCGGTGATCCCAACGCCGTCGGGAACCGCCATGTCGGTGGCCGGCGGATCGCTGGCGCCGGGCGCCTATGCGTACCGCGTCGTCGCGCGCCGATCGGTCGGGCAGGGAACCATCGGCACGTCGCTCCCATCGCCCGAGATCGTCGCGTCGTCGCCGGGGGGTTCGGTGACGATTACCTGGAGTGCCGTCCCTGATGCCACCGAGTACCAGGTCTACGGGAGGGTCCCGGGAAGTACCTCGCAGTACTGGACGATGGCTGGGACCACGTTCACGGACACCGGCGCTGCCGGACAGGCCGGAACACCGCCCGCCGACGGGACCCGATGGCAGGTGAAGAACATTCTCGAGCTGAAGAACGCGCGGCGGGTGAAGGTGGAATACAACCTGTTCGAGAACAACTGGCGCGCGGCGCAGCCTGGCTACGCCATCGTCCTGACGCCTCGCAATCAGGACGGCGCCTGCACGTGGTGCGTCGTCGAAGCGGTGGATTTCCATCACAACGTCGTGCGCAATTCGACCGCCGGCGTGAACATCCTCGGTTTCGACACCAACAACAGCAGCCTTCAGACCAACGCGATCCGGATCGCCGAGAATCTCTTTCTCGGTATCACCACACGGTTGGCCGGCAACGGGTGGGGGATCCTGATCGGGGACGAGCCGCGCGACGTGGTCATCGACTACAACACGTTCGACCTCGACGGCACCACCATTCTCTACGCATACGGCGGCACGGACACGGCCCCGAGAAGAATTACCGGTTTCCGTTTTACGAACAATGCCTCGCCGCACGGCGAGTACGGCATCAACGGGGCGAGCGCCTCGACCGGCGCCCTGACGCTGCAGATGTATTTTCCGAGCGCGGTGCTGACGGGTAACTGGCTGAGCGGCGGCAGCGCGGCAAGATATCCCGCCGACAACCGCTTCGAGACGCCGTTCGACACGGGAATGACGAGCACGACCACCGTCGCTGCCGTTCCGCGGCCACCGGGCGCTGATCTCAGGAAGCTGAAGCTGCTGCTCGATAACATCACGCGGGGACTGATGACCGCCACGCCCCAGGCGCCGAAAAGCCTCCGGATTATTTCGTCAGTGAAATGACCCGAATGGAGGCGTAGCGCTCCAGCCACTTCACGCGACGAAGGACCCTCCGGTCCACTTCGTACAGCGTCCGCCAGTAATTTCTAACGACCGGCAGCACCTGACCGACCTGCACGTGCGGCAGCGCGAACGCGCGCACCGACCATTTCTGGAACTCGCTTGCAAAGCTCTTGAGCTCCTCGTCCGTCAGTGGACGCTCGTACGGCGAGATATCCGGCGCCCGGTAAGGGATGAGCGATCGGACAAATCGCAGGACGGGGGAGTTGCGAACGGGCTCCTGGAAGATGGCGCGTCCGCCGGGCTTCAGCACGCGGCGTACTTCGCGCGAGACCAGTCCGAGATCAAGGTGGTGGAGGATGGCGATCCCGAACACGACGTCGATGGAACTGTCGGGGAACGGCATGTCGTGGGCGGACCCCGCGAGAAAGGCCGCTCCGCCGTCGCGGCCGCTCACCTCGAGACGTCGCCTGGCCAGGCGCAGCAGGTCGTGGGAGATGTCGATGCCCCACACGTGGGCGCCGCGATGGGTCAGGAGGACGGTGTTGGCGCCCGACCCGCACCCGAAGTCCACGACCCTCTTGCCGGCGACGTCGCCGAGCTCGTGATACGCGTATTCCAGGGGATACGCGGTGTCGTGCGGAGGATGGGCGTAGCGTGCGAACGTCTGCGGGCTGACGCGAAGCGCCTCGTCAGCCGTCAGCGTCGCCTCGACGGAACTGCGCGCGATTTCAGCGCGTTCCCATTCCTGCATCGCTTCCGTGCGGGTTGTCATCGACACCTCGGCCATTCGCGCGACGAGGCAATCGGCGCGCCTAAAGTTGGGTCAGCCTCTACTGGACCCGTATTGTACTTGCACGGCCAACACCTCCATGGACGCGCGAGCCAAGACAGTTTACGAGCGGATTCCGTCGGTGGACGGATTGCGCTCGGTATCTATCGTGATGGTGCTGTTCGCCATCTCGCTGAAACCCGTCCCACTACGACGAGAGTTGATCGTGGTAGGCGGTAGAGGGGGACCGGACGGTCACGCGTGATACGAAATGGTACTCGTGATGACGGTTTCGAATGCAGGCGGGGGCTCAGTTACGAAAATTGCCATCGCCGCCGCCGGCGCGAGCCAAGGTGCTAGCTCTGAACCTCGAACTGGATGAACGCGCCGCTCGAGCGCCCGTTTGGCGCGCCCCAGATGCGTCCGGCGTGGGCCTCGATGATGCGCCGGGCGACCGGCAGGATCAGCCCCGAGCCGCCGCGCCATTCTTCGAAAACAGGCCGCGCCGCCGGCGAGTCGAAGTCGATCGAGGACAGGGTGTCGCGATCTCCGATCAGCACTTCGTATCCCGACCGATCGGCGCTCCGGCGCTGACGCACCAGCAACGGTTCGTCCGAAATGATCTCTCGCTGCAAGGCCCTGATAACGGACGTCATCGCCTGGCGGAGGCGAACGGGATCGCCCGACATGGGTGCGCCGTCGCCGTCGAGCTGCAATTCCACCGCGACTTCGCGATCGGGGAGCGGCGGCAATCCTTCGACCGCCTCCCGCAGCGCCGCGTGGAGGTCGGCCGGTTGGCGATTCAAAGGCGCCGTCCCGGCCTCGAGAGTGGACAGCTCGCTCATTTCCGCCACCAGCGCCGCCAGTCGGGCGCATGACTTTTCGGCCTGCTCCAGCAGCCCGCGCTGCGGATCGGTCAACGCCCCCGCGCGATCCTTGAGCAGCATGCGGATGTAGCCGCCAACGACGGTGATCGGCGTGCGGAACTCATGCACGGACAGCGAGAGGATCTTGGCCCAGCGGGGGTCGACCGGCGCGTCGGACATCCGTTTATTCTAGGCCCCGAACCACGTGGATTACAGCGATACTTTGGCGGCGGCCGCGCACACTCGAGCTGCCGCAGGAATGCAGGAAGGCGATGGGGTGTTTAATAGAGCAGGAGATCTATGCTGATCAAGAACGCCACCGACATCCCCTCGTCCGAGATCACTGATGAGCGTCTGTACCTGCGGCGGCGCGAGTTCATGCAACTCGGGGCCGGGCTGGTCGGTGCAGCAGCCGGTGGCGTGCTGGTGGCATGCGGCTCGAATGCGGTGGAGGCAGCGGGCAGATTGACCGCCAATGTCCTGCCGCAGACGCCCCTCGCCAACATCAGCAAACGGATGGTGACGACCACCGAACCCGTGAACAAGTTCGAAGAGATCACCGCTTACAACAATTACTACGAATTCGGCACCGGCAAGGGCGATCCCGCGAAGTACGCCGGCCAGTTGAAGACGAGCCCGTGGACGGTGAAGATCGACGGCTTGTGCAACAAGCCCGGCGACTACCATCTCGAAGATCTGATCAAGACAGCTGATCTCGAAGAACGGGTGTATCGGTTCCGCTGCGTCGAAGCGTGGTCGATGGTCATTCCGTGGGTCGGCATCCCGCTCGCCGCCGTCATCAAGCGCGCCGAGCCCGGACCCAAGGCCGCATTCGTCGAGATGCAGACCTTGCTCCGGCCCTCGGAAATGCCGGGGCTCGCCTACGGTGGACTCAACTGGCCCTACACCGAGGGACTGCGCATGGACGAGGCCATGAACCCGCTGTCGCTCCTCGCCGTAGGCCTCTACGGCAAGACGCTGATGAACCAGAATGGCGCGCCGATCCGCCTCGTGGTTCCCTGGAAGTACGGCTTCAAGAACGTCAAGTCAATCGTGCGCATCCGGTTCGTGGAGAAGATGCCGCGCACGGCGTGGAACGACGCCAATCCGGGCGAGTACGGCTTCTACTCCAACGTGAATCCGACGGTCGATCATCCACGCTGGAGCCAGGCGACCGAGCGCCGCATTCCCAGCTACTTCAAGACGACCAAGACGCTTATGTTCAACGGCTACGCCGACCAGGTCGCGTCGATGTACGCGGGCATGGACTTGAAGAAAAATTTCTGAAGTCATTCAGAAGGCCAGAGGCGGGTTGTTGTCGAAACGCTGGATCAAGGTTCCCGTTTTCCTTCTGTGCCTCGTGCCGGCCGCGTTGCTCGTTCGCGGCGCGCTGACGGGCGACCTCGGCGTCAATCCCGCCGAAACGATCCAGCTCCAGACCGGCCGGTGGGCCTTGAAGTTCCTCCTGGTCAGTCTGGCGATCACGCCGCTGCGCCGGCTGACTGGCTGGAACGTCGTCATTCAGTACCGGCGCATGCTGGGGCTGTTTGCCTTCTTCTATGCGGCCGGCCACTTTCTCTCGTATTGGGCGTTCGATCTCGGTTTTGCCTTCGCGGCGATG
The DNA here is from genome assembly GCA_031431095.1 of Acidobacteriota bacterium. Lineage (GTDB taxonomy): Bacteria > Acidobacteriota > Vicinamibacteria > Vicinamibacterales > 2-12-FULL-66-21 > JAICSD01. The sequence goes on from JANPCT010000855.1 coordinate 8,732, forward strand.
ATCGGCGACATCCTGAAGCGTCCCTTCATCGCCCTGGGGTTCGCCGCATTCACCATGCTCATCCCACTGGCGCTGACGTCCACTAAGGGATGGATTCGCCGCCTCGGCAGGAAGTGGGCGCAGCTGCATCGTCTCGTCTACCTCGCGGCGATTTCGGCCATGATTCACTTCGCCTGGAAGGTCAAGGTATTCGTCGGGGATCCCGTGACGTACGCGGTGATTCTCGTCGTGCTCCTTGCATTCCGCGCCGCGTGGTTCGTCCGTCAGCGCGCCCGGGCTCGCGCCGCGACGACGAAGCTCGCCTAGCGATGCACGAGGCTGCAGCGCACGGTTGAGGTCGTGAATTCCCTGGTGAGCGGGTTATGGAACCGTTTCAGCGGGCGAATCGGGACGGTTTGAAACGAGCGGAACCGCAGGGGGCTGCGCTCCACCGTCCGTCGGAAGCGCCGGATGGTCATCCGGTTCAAACCGGATTCCGCGATGGTCCGGTATCCGTCGGTCTTGTAGAGCGATCGCCAGCGCACGAGTGCGGACTCGGAGATCACGAGGTGCGCCCACGGAAACACCGAATAGAAGTGGCCGCCGAGCGGGTGAAACCAGATGGGCCCGAACGACGCGAGCACTTCGCCGCCCGGGCGCAACAAGGCCGCCATGGTGCGCAGAATCGCGTCCGGATCAGCAAAGTGCTCGAAGGCATCAAGCGAGATGATCGCATCCGCCAACTCGTCCGTTTCGCTCGCGAACACGGTTCGGTCCGCGACTGCCCGACGTACCGCGTTGGCGCGAGCGCGCTCGAGCGCCTCCCGATCGATGTCGAGCCCGATCACCCGGCGCGCCCCGCGCTCGGCGATGTCGGCCGCTTCCGAACCGCCGCCGCAGCCGAAATCGATCACCGTCTTGTCCCGCAGGCGATCCCAGACGCCGGCTCCCATTAGAACCTCTAACTTGCTGCGTCCTTCATAGGCGACCGCCACATCGGGAAATCCCGTGGTGCCATTACGGCTTGCGGTATTGAGCAGGTAGACACCGACACTTCCACCGATTACGCCCATTCGCACCTCCACCTGGGCCTCCATGCTCGTCTTCCGAGCAGACTCGTACGACGGCAGTTCGGAGGGAAGAGTAGCCCATTGGCCCCTGAAATCGGCCATTTCGCTGAAAGTCGGGGATTTCCGCAGATTCTCACGGTACTCTTCCCACATGCACAAGCCCATCAAGTACGTGGAAAAGGGCATTACCGTCGCCGCGAGAAGCGCCTGGGCGGTATTCGACGCCCTCAACAGCATCAAGCCGAACCCCGCGTTCACCCCGAAGTGGTCCGAGCTCCCTCTGCAGAAGTCGTGGCAGAAGGTGAAGCCGCCACTGGGCTGGCCGCGTGAGACCGACTCGCTCTGCCCGAACTGCGTCCGCGAGGCGCGGCAGTCGATCGTCGACGGCAAGCAGGACTACAAGATCCTCCTCAACGAGAAGGTCGGCGAGATCAAGGCCACCATCACGGAGAAGGACGGCAAGATCGTCATGATCAAGGACTGCCCGATCCACGGGCACTTCGAGGACGTCATGGCGATGGACCCGGCGTTCTTCAAGCACCTCGAAGACGTGTTCCCCGGCAGCGACATCCGCTCGCACGCCGACGAGAAGCTCCACAATCACGGCAGCAGCACCATCAAGTACGGCCGCGGCTCCGTCCTCACCATCGACTTGACCAACCGCTGCAACATGATGTGCGACCCGTGCTTCATGGACGCCAACCAGGTCGGCTTCGTCCACGAGCTCTCGTGGGAAGAAATCAAGACGATGCTGGACAACGCCATCACACTGAAGCCGAAGCGTCAGATGTCGGTGCAGTTCTCGGGCGGCGAGCCGACGATGTCGCCGTACTTCCTCGATGCGGTGCGCTACGCGAAGAAGGTCGGTTACAACTCCGTGCAGGCGGCCACCAACGGCATCGAGTTCGCGAAGAGCAAGGACTTCGCCAAGGCGGCCTTCGAGGCGGGCCTCCGCTACGCTTACCTGCAGTTCGACGGCATCGGCAACGCCGCCAATTCGCACCGCCTCGTCGGCAACCTGTTCGACGTCAAGCTCCGCGCGATCGAGAACCTCTGGTCCTCGGGCGTCGACATCGTGCCGGTCATCACGATTGTCAACGGCATCAACAACGAGCAGGTCGGCCGCGTCGTCCAGTTCGCGCTCGACAACCCGAAGAAGATCAACTTCCTGTCGTTCCAGCCGGTGAGCTTCACCGGCCGCGACGAAGAAGTCACGCCCGAGCGCCGCGCCGCGCAGCGCTATACCTTGTCGCACCTGGCGCACGACGTGAAGAACCAGACGGGCCTCGGCGAGCCGGTACGCGACTGGTTCCCGATCTCATTCATGGGCACGTTCACCGACTGGGCCGACGTCGCCAAGGGACCC
>JANPCT010000856.1:0-2768 GCA_031431095.1 Acidobacteriota bacterium
CGCGGCCGGCTGCTGCGCCTTGTGCACGGCGTAGCGTACCCTGAACAGTTGTACCTCACGCGTTTCGTCGTCCAGCACGCCATAGGCGGCGCGCGGATCGCCGTCGCGTGGCTGGCCCACGGAACCGGCGTTGATCAGGTATCGCGAGCCGCGCTGGAGCGGGACGCGGTTTTCGCCATCGGGATCGGCGGCGCTGCCCTCGAATGATTCGCCGTCCCCATCCACCAGCTTGAACACCGCGGGCAGGTGCGTGTGACCGTACAGGCAGAGCGGACGCGCCGCCGCGGAGAGCGCCATCATGGCGTCGTTGCCGTCGAAGACGTAGTGGTCCTCGTCGAAGGGCGTGCCGTGACAGATCTCGGTGAGCGCATCGATGACCGCGGGTCCCATCGGCAGATCGCGGAGGTAGGCACGATTGTCGGGCGTGAGCTGCGTGGCCGTCCAGTGGGCGGCCATCCGCGCCACGTGGTTGAACTGGCTGCCGTCGTCGAGGCCGCACGCGGCCTTGTCGTGATTGCCGCGGATCACCATTTCGGGAGCGAGCGACCTGACGGCGTCGATCACGGCGTTGGGTTCGGCGCCGTAGCCAACGAGATCGCCCAGGACCAGCACGCGGTCCCAGCGGCCGGCGGCATGCGTCATCACCGTGTCGAAGGCGTCCAGGTTGGCGTGAAGGTCCGACAGAACGAGATAGCGCATCTCGCCCTAGCCGACCTTGACCGCGTCGAGGATGCGCTCGGCGATTTCCTGCGGCGGGACGGTGGCGTCGATGCGGTAATGGGCGCGTGAGTACGCGGCCTGGCGCATGGCGAACAGCCGTTCCATCTGCGTGCGATCGGCCGACAGCGGCCTCCGTCCGTCCGCGGGCAGGCGCGCGATCACTGTCTCGATCGGGACGTCGAGCCACACCGAGGCGCCGTCGAGGTTGATGGCAAGCTCGTTGTCGGCATCCATGAAGGTGCCGCCGCCGGTGGCGACGACCGAATGCCGCAGCGGCAGCAGCAGGCGCATCAGGATCTCGCGCTCGGCGCCGCGAAAGTACTGCTCGCCGTGCTTCGCGAAGACGTCGGCGACGGTGCTGCGCTCACGCGCTTCGATCAATTCGTCGATGTCTTCGGCGCGCCACCCGAGCTGCGCCGCGAGGAGCCGCGCCACCGTCGTCTTGCCGGCGGCCATGAAGCCGACGAGATAGATCTTGTCGACCTGAGTCACGTGGCCAGCGCAATCCGTTCGAGCTCGTCGAAGAACCCGGGGTACGAGACCGCGACGGCGCCGGCGCCGGTTATCTGGACGAGGCTGGCGGCACGACTGCCCGCGATCGCAAACGCCATGGCGAGCCGATGGTCACCGGCGGCGTCGGCCCCACCGCCCGCGGGGGGACCGCCGTGGATGGTAAACCCGTCGTCGTATTCGTCAACCGTGATTCCCAGACCGGTAAACCCCCGGGCCAGCATCGCGATGCGATCGCTTTCCTTCACGCGCAGCTCGGCCGCACCTCGAACTGTGAGTCGCCCACCCGGATGCATCGCGGCAAGCGCGGCGAGTCCAGGAATCTCGTCGATGAGCCCGGGCACCTCATCGGGCGTTATCTCGAAGGGCCGCACGTCGCGGTAGCGCACGCGGATCGATCCGATGGGTTCGCTCTCCGCGGCTGTGCCAGAGGAGGGCCCCGTAACCTCGGGAACCACCTCGACGTCGGCCCCGGCGCGCCGCAGCACGTCGAGCACGGACGCGCGCGAGGGATTCAGTCCGACGCCGTCGATGATCAGGTCAGAGCCCGGGGTGCCGGCCGCGAGCACGAGCCAGAAGACCGCCGACGAAATGTCTCCCGGGATCGGTGCATCGATGGCCCGCAGGCGCTGGCCGCCCTCCACCGAAATCGATGATCCTTCTCGTGTCACCCGGCCGCCGAACGCGTGCAGGGCACGTTCCGTATGATCCCGTGTCGGTGAGGGCTCGACGACGGTGGTCCGGCCCTCGGCATGCAGGCCGGCGAGCAGGACGGCGCTCTTCACTTGCGCGCTCGGCACCTCGGGGGTGTGCGCAATTGCGTGCAGCGCCCCGCCGTCAATCGTCAGCGGCGGCCGTCCGCCGGCGGCCGCGATCGCGGCTCCCATTCGCGTCAATGGCTCGATCACCCGCCGCATCGGCCGCCGCGACAACGACTCGTCTCCGCCGATCACGGTTCTGAACGGATGCGCCGCGAGAAGGCCGGCGAGCAGGCGCATGGAAGTTCCGGAGTTCGCGGCGTCGAGCGGTCCCGCGGCTGCACGCAGGCCGCGCGTCCCGAGCCCGCCGACAGAAACGTCGGTCCCCATGCGTGAAATTCGGACGCCGAGCGCTTCAAGGCACGCGAGCGTGGCGGCGCAGTCGGCGCCGGGAGCATAGCCGGCAAGGTGAGACGTCCCCTCCGCCATGGCGGCGAGCAGCGCGTACCGATGGGAGATGGATTTGTCGCCGGGGACGCGCAGTCGTCCGGAAACACGCGCGACGCGCGGAATAATTTTCGGTTGGACAGGAGCGAATCCAGTGGTCGAAGACATGGCGCGACTATATTGTATTATCCTAGCCCTTCAATGACGCTGCGCGGCGGCCTGGTACGGCTGCAGATACCCAGCCTTTTCGACATGGTGGACCTCGTCCAGGTCCTCAGCGACCGTATGGGGCAACTGGCGGCATTCGATGAGGACGCCATTCACTGGGTGGGCGTGGCGGTGCGCGAATCGGTCATCAACGCCATCAAGCACGGAAACCGCGAAGACCGCGCC